>QMLW01000249.1 GCA_003646935.1 Deltaproteobacteria bacterium | reverse complement strand
TTGCCCTTGGGTATCTTGGTTGAAGTAGCGGGCCGGGAGATGGAGGAAGACTTTGAACCGATCCTCGAGCGGCAGATCCATCATCTTATTAACTATGCCCAGGGCATCATGCATATCGGCCAGCGGGATATCGCCTGGGTCAGGGTCGGTGATGGAGCAGTGGAAAAGGGATTTACCCTGAAGGATATCGGAACCATCCTTCATGCCAAGCTCCATCAGGACTTCGGCAGGATATTCGATAAGCTCCAGGTCACCTTAATGACCAAACAGAAGGATGTAGATGAGCTGACCAAAACTGCTAGGCAGGTGTATGCAGCGCGGGATGCGAGGATTGAGGGCATGACCGACGAGACAACAGACACCTTCTACTCCTGTACCCTATGCCAGTCATTCGCCCCGACCCATGTCTGCACCATCAGCCCTGAGAGGACAGGGCTGTGCGGGGCATACAACTGGATGGACTGCAAGGCCTCCTACGAGATCAACCCCACCGGCCCGAACCAGCCGGTTCCCAAAGGCGACGTCCTTGACGAAAAATATGGACAGTTCAAGGGCGTCAATGAGTTCGTCTTTAAGGCATCAAGGGGGAATATCGATCATTATAACTTCTATAGTGTTGTTAATGATCCGATGACAACCTGTGGATGCTGTGAGTGTATTGCTGCGATACTTCCTTCCTGTAACGGGGTTATGACCGTGGACAGGGACTACATTGAAATGACACCATGCGGTATGAAATTCTCAACCCTAGCAGGTACCGTTGGTGGAGGCTTATCCACCCCTGGCTTCGTAGGCCACTCCAAATATAATATATGCCAGAGAAAGTTTATTCGTGGAGACGGAGGCCTCTTCAGGATGGTATGGATGCCCAAGCACCTCAAGGAAGAAATCAAGGAAAGGCTCGTGGCAAGGTCAACAGAATTAGGTGACCCGGATTTCTACGATAAGATTGCGGATGAGACAGTTGGCATCACTGAAGAGGAGATCCTGCCCTGGCTCCAGGAGAAAAAGCATCCTGCCCTTGAGATGGAGCCTATCCTGGGATGATTGATGTTCGATCAACGGTTAATCAGTAAGGGCTTTTCGATCAAGGAGAAAGGAAAGAAAAAGATAAAAGAAGGAGAACGTTATGGGTTTAACAGGTATTCAGATATTTAAGCTGCTGCCAAAAACAAACTGCAAGGAGTGCGGACATCCCACGTGCCTGGCCTTTGCCATGGCGCTGGCCTCGGGCAAAGCAGATCTGAGCAGCTGCCCGTATGTAAGCGACGAGGCAAAGGAGCAGCTCGCTGAGGCATCTGCTCCTCCAGTGAGGCCGATGCAGATAGGTGCGGGCGATAGGTCCTTCAAGCTCGGCGGGGAAACCGTGCTTTTCCGGCATGAAAAGACATTCGTCAACCAACCGGGAATCGGTGTTCTAGTAACGAGCGATACCGATGAAGGGCAATTATCTGAAAAGTTAAAGCAGTGGGATACCTACCAGTTTGAACGCGTCGGCTTTAACCTCAGACCAGAGCTGGTGGCCATAAAGGACAGCAGTGGCGATGCAGCGAAGTTTGCGAGCCTTGCAAAAAAGGTTGCCGATGAGAGCGCATTTTGCCTGGTGCTGATGAGTGATGATGTTGAGGTGATGAAGCAGGGCATAGAGGCTGCAGCGGAAAGAAAACCGGTTATATATGCTGCCACCAAGGATAATGCGGATGACATGGGCGCCCTTGCCAAGGAAAATGGGCTTCCACTCGCGGTCAAGGCGGATGATATGGACGGCCTCATGGAGTTGACCACCAAGCTCACCGAAATGGGGCTGAAAGATCTCATCCTCGATTCCGGCTCACGGACTGTGCGGAGGGCCTTTGAAGACCAGGTTTGGCTGCGCCGTGAGGCTATCATGAAAAAGAACAGGGCCCTTGGTTTTCCTACCATTACCTTTCCCTGTGAGATGGCAGACAACCTCGACAAGGAAACCGTGATTGCATCCCTGTTCATAGCTAAGTATGCGGGCATTATCATACTGTCCGATTTTATCGGGGAGAGCCTCTTTCCCCTTCTGGTAGAGAGATTAAATATCTACACCGATCCACAGAGGCCGATGACCGTGGAGCAGGGTATTTACGAGATTAATGGGCCAGATGAGAATTCCCCTGTGTGTATTACCACCAATTTTGCCCTAACCTACTTCATTGTGAGCGGGGAGATCGAGGCGAGCAGGATTCCAACATGGCTCTTGATTATGGATACCGAAGGGCTTTCGGTTATGACCGCCTGGGCTGCCGGTAGCTTTGTGGGCGATGCAGTGGGTATATTCGTCAATAAATGCGGGATCCTGGATAAAATAAAGCATAAGAAACTCATCATACCCGGCTATGCCGCGGCTATCAGCGGTGATCTGGAAGAGGAGGTAAAGGAATCCGAAGTCCTGGTGGGACCGCGGGAAGCAGCCCAGATCTCGAAATTCCTGAAGGAATTTGCTGTTTAAATCTAAGCTAGGGGGAGAGAAATGCTTTTAATCGGAGAAAGCCTGAATGTTATCTCTACCAAAATAGGTCGTGCCTTCAAGCAGAAAGACCCAGGTCCGATCCAGGAAGAGGCCAAGAAACAAAAGGAACTGGGCATGGACTTTATTGATATCAATTTGGGGCCTGCCAGGAAGGGAGGGCCTGAATTAATGGAGTGGGTGATTAAGACGGTTCAGGAGGTTGTCGATGATGTACCTCTTGCCCTTGACACATCCAATATCGAGGCCATAGAGGCTGGGTTGTCCGTGTACAAAGGCAAGGAAAAGGCCTTGATTAACTCCATCATGTGCAGGCCGGAGCGGTACGAGAAGATGCTTCCCCTCTGCGCTAAATACAATGCGGCGATGATTGCGCTTCTGTGGGGTCCTCATGGCATGCCCAGGGATGAGAACGAACGGGGTGAGCTGGCGGTTGAGCTGGTATTTGCGGCCAATGAAGCTGGCATCCCTAATGAGGATATCTATGTGGACGGCATTGTGACGCCGGTCAATGTACAACAGGACCAAGTCTACTCACTGCTTCAATTCATGCCCATGGTCAAGGATATCGGTGAAGGACTCAGATCGACCTGCGGGCTCTCCAACGTTTCCAACGGAGCCCCTGAACACCTGAGGCCCATCTTGAATCAGACCTACATGGTGATGTTAGAGAGATTAGGGATGTACTCCTGTATCGCCGATGCCCACGATGATAAATTGGTTGCGATCGCCAAAGGTAAGCGGCCCGATATCGTGGAGATCATCCATAAGGTCATGGACGATGAGGAAATCGACATGGGTTCGGTCTCAAAGGAGATGCAGGACTATGTTAAAACCGCTCGTATTCTCCTGAAAAAGTCCCTCTACTCCGACTCCTGGTTGGAATTATAGGGCCTTCTGCTCAATGAACCATTGCCTATAGATGAACCTCCCTCGCATAGAGGGAGGTTTTCTTTTAGAAAACTGCTCACCTGGATACTAGCCATCCGATCTATCGTGACCGTAACCGCACCTGCTTGGGCTGTCCTCACGGCTGGAATACCCCTGGGCTGCTTCTTGCTCTCATCGGTAATGATTACCAGCTCTGAGCACGTTTCATCTTCCGCAGGAGTTTCCCTTTCTATATGCACTCCTGCCTCGGAGAAGCGAAAAGACCAACCGCGGCAGGCCACGATAACCTCCCCGGCAAGCCCAACGCGTATCCTTGCCCTGTTAAGCGACCGTTCCTGGGGGAGATCTGAAATCACTTCTCTCACATGGAAGGTCTCAACCATGAACTGCAGCCTGTCCGACCGCGGGGTGTCAGGATCTCTCGTGAAAAGGTAGTCAACAGTCCTGATCTTGTTGTGCCAGAGATAGGGCGCTATGGCTATTCGGGGAAGGTGAAATCCTCTGGGGCCAAAGACATTATGTGCGATAAGCATCCTCTGGGTACCCGGAAACCGTATGAGTGCCGCACTTCCCCTGCCCACATCCAGAACCGTTACCCTGAGGTTCCTGTTGACTCGTGTGTGGTAGGCCCAGTAGCCCACATCCACGAGCAAGATAGCCAGAAGCACTGCCAGGAGAACCCTATAGGATCGCGCCGCGGGGAAACGGATGCCCAGGTACAGCAATCCGTAAAAAACGCCGATCTCTAGCCAGCTGGGACGGATTACCCAAACAGAGCTCCACGGAATATCCGACCAGAATTGAACAACTGAGACCGCCACATGGATGCCGGCAGCTCCCAGGGAAAGGAG
>QMLW01000248.1 GCA_003646935.1 Deltaproteobacteria bacterium | reverse complement strand
TGAAAATAAAGAGATGGGCCAAATGCATTAAAGGTGATATATATTTTTGATCTATAGATTGTTTTTTCAGGCTGAAACGCCAAGACACACCAATTTGCATAAAATCAATCTCGGATTTTGGGTCGATAATTTCCTGTTGACTAAAGAAAAATGAGTGGATATAGTAAATTTCAGAGTTCACCACGATATCTTCCGTTAACTACAAACAGGCTGGGGGGTAATGTATGTCCGAGGAAAAACGTATTCTGGTGGTTGATGACGATCCCGATCTGGTCGAGGCAATCTCCATGAAATTGGAGAGCAAAGATTACAGAGTCACAAAAGCATACGACGGTATAGAGGCATGGGATAAGATTCAGGAGGAGAGACCGGATTTGATTATCCTAGATGTTATGATGCCTCGAAAAAACGGCTACGAACTCTGCGATGAACTTAAAAATAATGAGGAATATCAAGATATAACGATTGTCCTTTTAACCGCGGTTGGCTCGGCAGTCAGCAGCACACGATACACGCACCGAGAAGGAATGAGCACACTCGCCGATGATTATATAGCCAAACCGATCGATCTCGATAAACTACTGTCTATGATCGATGAGTATACAGGCCGATCGTGAAATAATCCTTCCCCTTTCTCAGCGAACGCATTCGGATACCAATTGTAACGAATTACCCCCCTTTTACTGTGGTGGCTACCAATGGAGAGAGTGAAATTAGGGGGGCTGAAGCAGAGCCTTGAACTCTGCCAATTTGATCTGAAAGGGCCAGACTCGCCGGAGAAGATAGTTCCGAGAGTATGCAAGCTCCTGGCCTCTCAAAAAATCAATATAGCGTTCCTCACTTTAAGCCAAATGAATGATGAATTCCATCAACTCACCATGTGCCCCCACCAATATGACTTTACCCGTACCTCGGGGCTCCTCAATACCAAAGGAACCTTGCCGCGCGGCTGGGGGATACAATCCCGGAAACATGTGGGCATACTCACGGTCTTTCCCCACCGTTCCCCTATCAGGATACTCGGCCTGGTGATGGTGGCATGGGCAGCGCAATCCATTCCTCTCCACGGGATTGCTACCTCGCTTTCCGCAATCTCATTTATCACCGATTACCGCAGCATAGATAGGGGCATTGAAATCATTCAGAATTCCTTTCAGCTACCGGACGATCACGCACCCATAAAGCCCGAGCTCGTCTACTACCAGAGCGATGAGGTAAAAAAGGACAAGGGGAACTGAGCGTCATGGAGACTATCGCTGTTTATTGGGAATCCAGGATTAAGACCTACGGCTTTCAAAGGATGCCCGGGTTAGCCCTTATCGAGCTGTCCTGCCCAGTAGGGACAATCAAATCCCTGGGCGAGATACTCACCCACGACGACATGCAAGCCTTAAGGGCACCATTCATAGCAGCTCAGGAGTCGGATCGCGAGCTGTCTTTTATCTTCTGCCTGCCAGAGAGGGAAGGCAAGGGTTTCCACGCGTCTTTGGAGCAAACGCGTATTCCCACATCTCACCGATATGTCTATCCCGTTGGCATTATCTTTTTCCACGGTCCCCACTTCGGTGACAGGTACGGTATAGCCGACGCCGCCTTTTCCGCCATCTCAAAGGCGGGCATACAACTAATCGCATCAGGCTGTGCATCATCTTCCGTCTACCTGATCCTGGCCCAGGATGACCTCGACAGGGCGGAGGAGGCTTTGACCAAGGCATTCGAGGTAGCGGCGTAATTGTCATAGAAAAACGAGATGGAACAATACAATTGGCGCGACAGGCTTTTCGAATCGCTCTCATTTCCCACCTTGCTGCTTACCCCCGACATGGTCGTGACCGCGGCCAACCAGAAATTCCTGGACAAATTTGGGTACCGAGAAGAAGAGCTGATCGGAAAGCACTGTAATCAAGTCCTCTGTAAGACGGAGGAGCCCTGTCCAAAGTCAACGTGCCCCATCTACCACACGTTGAACGAAAAACGAGGGGCCTCAGAGATAATCGAAATCACGGGACCCGATGGACAAGAGGTGTATGAGGACCGGGTATGCTCACCCATCTTCGATGAAAAGGGGGATGTGAGCTATATAATGCTGAGTTTGCGCGATGTTACCCGGACCAAACTCCTCGAGCTCGAGTTGCGGAAGACGAATGAGTTTCTGGAAAATATCATCGCCAGCTCCGTTTCCGCTATTATCGTGGCCGATATGAAAGGCGTTATCATGGTCATGAACGAGAGCGCACGCAAGCTCTTCGGCTACACCGAAAACGTAGCCGTAGGCAAGAGCATCGCCGAGTATCTGTACACGCCGGGCGGGGCACGGAGCGTTATGAAGAAACTCAGGAGCCCTGACTACGGCGGGGTAGGCAAACTCCACACCACGGAGATGACGGTAATCCACTCCTCAGGCGAGGAGATACCGGTTGAGATGAACGCCTCTATCATCTACCAGGATGGCAGAGAGATCGCCACTATGGGCATCTATACCGACCTGAGGCCGAAGATAGCGATCGAAAGGAAACTCAAGGAAGCCGAGAGGATTAAGATCATGCAGTCGAATAAGATGGCCTCCCTTGGTCACCTGGCTGCCGGTGTAGCCCATGAGATCAATAATCCGCTCAGCGGCATACTGATAGACGCCAGCTTGATCCTCGAGGAACTAGAACAAGACAGCCCCTTGCGTAAACAGGTAGAGGATATCGTCGCTGATACCAACAGATGCAAGGAGATCGTGAAAAACCTTCTCGCCTACTCCAGGCAGACGGAGTTCAAAAAGGAGGTCTTGAACATCAACGGGGTCATAGAGCAGGCTTTTGCCTTTCTGAGGGAGCATGCCCTTCTTCAGAATATCACGGTTCACAAGGAGTTCTCCTCATCCATGTTGATCTGCGAGGGCGACAACAACCAACTCATCCAGGTATTTACCAATATGATTATAAATGCCACCCAGGCCATGGACGGCAAAGGGGCCATAACCATAAGGGCGAGCAAGGAAAAAGCGGAGGGAAAGATCTACGTGGAGATCAGCGATACCGGCTGCGGCATCCCAAAGGATAACATCCCCAAGATCTTCGAGCCCTTCTTTACCACCAAAGAGGAAGGCAAGGGCACCGGATTGGGCCTGAGTACCGTGAGGGACATACTGGAAAAACACGGAGGGAACATTACGGTTAAATACACGTGCCCTGAGGGCACTACCTTTCTCATAGAGCTACCCCTGGTTAAGGTAGACGAGGAAACGCTGATCTAAAAGGAGTCGAACCCATGGCGCTCATAGAGGATCGGACATATCGGCCGAGGATACTGGTGATAGATGATGAGCAGCGGATCAGGGACGGGTGCTTCAAGATACTCACCAAGGAGGACTGCCTGGTGGATGTGGCGGAAAGCGGCGAGCAAGGGCTCGAGATGATCGCGGATAACTACTACGATATCATACTCACCGATCTGATGATGCCCGGGATAGGTGGAATGGAGGTTATCGCCAAGGTTCGTGAACGACATCTAGATACCGTGGTGATTGTCATAACCGGGTTCGCCACCCTGGAGCACTCCATCGAGGCAATGAAAAAGGGCGCCTTTGATTTTATACCCAAACCCTTCACCCCGGAACAGTTGAGGGTCGTGGTCGGCAAAGCCGTGGAGATGACGAGGACCCTCCAGGATATCGCCACTGAGAAAACGCGCTTCAAGACGCTCGTGAACTATCTGGCGGGCGGTGTGCTGGTAACCGATAGAAACAAGAATATCATACTCTATAACCCAACGCTCTTGAGGATGCTTCACTATGATGGCGAGCCCCTTGACGACAAGCCGCTCAGCTCCCTCACGGCAGATGAAAGACTCATCGGTATCATCGACGGTATCCTGGAATTAAACCCAGGGGAGTTCAAGGTCCTGAGCGCGGAGCTCATACCCCCTGAAAAGGAGGAGGGATTATCGGACCAGCTCTACCTCCGAGCCCAGGCCGTTCCCTTCAAGAGCCGATCGGGGGAGATACTCGGTTCCGTGACCATTATCGATGATATCACGCATCTCAAGAAGCTCGACGAGATGAAGTCCGCCTTTGTGAGCATGGTCTCCCATGAGCTCAGGAGCCCGCTTTCCACTATACTCAGCCAGATCAAGGTGATTAAGGACGGGCTCGCCGGTGAGTTGACCGCCAAGCAGCAAGAGACCCTCCATAACTTGTCGCGCCAGATCGAGGGGCTCGTGGAGCCCACGCGCGATCTTCTTGACCTCACACGCATAGAGG
>QMLW01000247.1 GCA_003646935.1 Deltaproteobacteria bacterium | reverse complement strand
CCTTAGCGCTCTGCCCAATGGCCGTGAGGCGGCTCAAGGTTGGTGGTATCTCATCGTTCCTGTAGACCAGGGCATGGGGATAGGGATCTTCATCGAGGCGCTCCTTAAAGACCGTATGACGGTAATCGAGGTGGGATACCCCCTCGGGAGGCCTCCCATGGTCTTGTGCGCAGATGCCGGCCCCGATGTCAAGCATCAGAAATCTGCTCATCGGTATAACCCCTCAGCTAAGTAAATCGCATCAAGAAGATGGTGAACTAAGACTCACCCATTGCAAGTGCTTGTGTCAAGGGAAATGGATTTACCGGATAAGGAAGGGGGTTTCTCTCTCCATGGACTTTGAATGAAAACGCTAGCGGCACGTGATGATGCATCGGCCTTTGGAGTGCTGGCAAGATTTGACAGGCATATGGTATATGCCTTACCTTACTATACTTCAAACAGCCATTGACTGGGGATCTCTGAGCATTACAGTCTTGACATTCGGTAAGCCATTTGAGAACCTAAGCCAGCTCCGAAGCACCTACGGTTAAGGATTAGAACAGGATACGAGATGCTTGATTCAGGGAAACGCCGATGAAGTGCCCCGTACACCCCACCGAGGATGTTATTGCAGTCTGTTCGAGGTGCAAGAGATTGCTGTGTGATATTTGTGCGGTACCGCAAAGGGACGGCTCTTCTCTGTGCGATGAGTGCGCGATGCTTAGCACGCTCCAGCAGATGGGCGAGAGGGTTGAGGAGAAGGAGGCTACAAAGGAGCAAAAGAAAGAGCTTGCCAAGGGAAAAAAGAAGAAACGGGTCATCGTTCGGAACCTCATCATCATCTGTATCGGAATGATGATTGCAGCTGCGGAGCTGTTTTATTATTTTCATATCTCTAAACCCGAGGCAGAGGAATTCGTGCCCTCCGAAGATCCCGCAACCATGATCATGATAATCGATCAGGCCATACAGGATCATGCGAATCATAACGGTGGTATACTCCCGTTTAAATTAACGGATTTACTGGGTACCTACCTTCCCGCTGACAAGATCGGGCCGAATGATTTGACCAATTTTACCTACATTAGAAGCTCACCCACCACTTATGAGCTCAGAATGAAGAGCCTAAAGACCGACAAAAGCCCCATCCCTGATTTTCTGTTCACCGATGAGGGAATGGAGGTCGTCCAGTAGGACGAGGCCGATGTATTACGAGGAGAGACCGTCGCGTCCGATTACGGCCCCCACCAGCACCCAGCTGCAGAGCCGCACGTGATCATCGCCAACTCCAATATCGTGCCCGCATGGGCAACACAGGAGTACTTCGACCGCTACGATGAGATGGGATTGATCATGTATGGCCAGATGACCGCTGGGAGCTGGATCTACATAGGGACCCAAGGGATCCTCCAGGGCACCTACGAAACCTTCGCAGCCCTCGCCAGAAAGGAGTTCGCAACGACGAGCCTCAAAGGGAAATTCATACTGACCGCGGGTATGGGTGGTATGAGCGGGGCACAGCCCATGGCCGCCACCATGAACCAAGGGGTTATCCTCGATGTCGAGGTCAGGCCGGAGAGGATCAAGAGAAAGGTGGATGCCGGATATGAGGCCGCCGTCGACACCGCAGTGGAGAAGATGGTGAAGATACCTCCTGCGTAAATGAGCAGGAGAGGGGGAGAAACGGAGAAGATCGCGTGGGAGCTCATCTAAAATCCGAATATCGTTGATACCAACGAACGAGTCCATGAAGGGTGAACCAACGAAGGAAGAGAAATAAATCCTCGCCATAGACCTAGGCACATCAGGCGCAAAATCGGCAGTAGTATCCTCGCACGGCGAGGTGGTGGAGAGTGAATTCAAGGAGACGAAGCTCCTGCTTCTGCCGAACAAAGGTGCCGAGCAGAGCCCCGATGAGTGGTGGAATGCGATCCTAGATACCGCCAAGAGGGTGCTTTTGGAAAAGCCTCGATACCCCTGGCAGATGTGGTGGCCGTGAATTGCACCGCGCAGTGGTCAGGAACGGTCGCGGTCGGCGAGGATGACGTTCATTAAATGAACGCCATTATCTGGATGGATTCCCGAGGGGCTGGGTACGTCAGGGAAATCACCGATGGGCTGCTCAAGATTGCAGGCTACGGGATCACCAAGCTCATACGTGGAGAAGTTCATCAAGGCACGACTGGATCCCATAACCATGATTGGCGGCGGTGCGAATTCGGATGTCTGGTGTCAGATTCACGCAGATGTGTTGAACCGGACCATCAGGCAGGTCAAGGATCCCATCCAGGCAAACCTCAGAGCTGCTGCACTGCTGGCATCCGTTGCCTTGGAGCTTCTCAGCTTCGAGCAGATGCCCGGGCTCATTCCCATCGCGAATACCTATAAACCCCATCCGGAACATCGCGGTATATATGATGAGCTATTCAGGTAATTCCTGTGTATCTACCGGCGCACCAAGGGGATCTATAGGAGATTAAACAAGGCCTAACACCCGAAGTGCCTGTTACTTCATGCGCTGAGCAAAGCGGAGGTGCGAGATGGACCTGAAGCGTGTTGTTATGCGTGGTGCCGAGTGGATACACCCGAGAATCATCTCGGGCTTGTTCAAGTGCGTTGAGCCCATTCCCGCTGTCAAGAAGAGGATAGAGGGGGAATACAAGAGCATCATGGGCGAACTGGAGAAATCCGTGAAGCCTTACAGGGATAGAGCACTGCGATTTCAGGAGATCCCCGATCAGGGCCTTCCAAGGCAGGATGTCCTGGAGGAGATGCGGCGGCTTAAGGGGCTCGAGGATGCGAAATGGAAGGAGGGCTTCGTTTCGGGTGCCGTGTATCACGGCGATGAATACCATATAGGATTTCTCAATGCGGACGTGGAAGCGACCAGCAAGGCAATCACCAAGAATATCGTGGTGATTGTTGGATCGGCTACCGTTCAATAAGGGGTTCAGGTTTTTACAGTTTGATGGCTTTAAGAGATTGATAAAGTGCACCATTCCTGCTAAGCTACCGGATGGTTAAAGAGGGTTGAAAAGCGTCTCACTTAGCTATCATTGGCTTAGCCTGTGAGCTTGGCCAGGCCTGAGAAACCGGAGGTTCAATGTGAATGAGGTGTATATTATAGGTGGTCCCATGAGGGGAAACTCCTTTCCCCTCAATGAGGGCGTTACCGCCATTGGGAGGGCTGCTGACAACGATATACGCCTCCTTGAGAAGGACATCTCCCGGCATCATGCCCAGATAATAAAAAAAGAAGATAAGGTCTTCGTGTTGGATCTTGCAAGCCTTCAGGGCTTGTTAATAGACGGGGAAAAGATAGATCCAGGGGTGGAGGTTGAGGTAGGAGTGAAGAGCAGGATAAAGATTGGGAAAACAATCCTGGCCTTCCAGAAGCAAGCCCAGGCAAAGGAACCGCCGGTAGAACCATTGGAGGATAGCTCCAGGAACTATATCCGGAGCCTGGAGTTACTACTGAACGTATCGAATATTCTCGCTCAATCACTGGATACAAACGAGCTCTTCGATAAGGTGGTGGATCAGGTCTTTAATCTCCTGAAGAGAATTGATCGAGGCGCCATACTCTTGCTGGACAAGGACACGGGCAAATTAAGGGAGGTGGTTTCAAAGATCAGGCCGGGGAATGAGAAAGACCTCTCCTCCACGATTCACTACAGCAGGACCATTGTAAGGAGGACCGTAGATAGGGGTAAACCCATATTGATGTCCGATACGAGTTACGCGAATAAGACCGATCTCTCCGAGAGTATAGAGAAGATGAATGTCCGGTCCATCATGTGTGTGCCGCTCATCTATAAGGGTGAGACGAGGGGAGTCGTGTATGTGGATACTATTGGATTGCCCGAGGGTTTTAGAAAGGACGATCTTAAGGTTCTCACCGCCTTGAGTAACACCGCGGCAATCGCCATTGAGAATGCGCGCCTGTATGAGGAATTGAGGCGGGAGTTGGCTGAGCGGAGGCGGGCAGAGAGGGAGCTCCAAAAGTCCGGCAAGGAGCTCGAAAAGGAGATCAAGAAGCGGACGGAAGAGCTCTTAAAGACCGTCGAGTTTCTCAAGCAGGAAATATCCGATCACATGCAGGCAGAGGAAGCCCTCCGAGAGAGCGAGGAGAAGTACCGGTCGCTTTTCCAAGAGTCACGAGATGCGGTCTTTATCACCACCCGCGACGGGGCATTTGTTGATGTGAATAAATCATATCTGGATCTCTTTGGATATACCAGAAAAGAGATAGCGAACCTGAAGGTCCAGGAT
>QMLW01000246.1 GCA_003646935.1 Deltaproteobacteria bacterium | reverse complement strand
CCTGCCAGGACGTAAAGGTACAACCCTCGCGGACGGGGTGTGGCCTGGAGATCTTGAGGATAAAAAGGGAAATCCCCGGATCGATTCATTCGGTCCGGGGATTTTTTTATGCACACGAGTAATGCCTGGAAAGGAGGTATGAAAGATGAAAAAGGTTTCATTTCTGGTTTTCTTCGTATGTTTACTCTTATCGCCATGGGCCGGTGCAGCGGTTATCGATTTTGAGGACCTTACCCTCAGCGCTGAATCGTATTGGAACGGTTCGGACGGCTCAGGAGCCTTTACCAGTGGCGGTGCCACCTTCAGCAACAATTACAATGCGCAGTGGGGCAGTTGGGATGGGTTCTCCTATTCAAACCTCACGGACGTCACCACCGAGGGATTCGCCGGACAGTACAGCGCTATCGCCGGCGGCGGTGCACTCAATACCGATACCTATGTGATCGGCTACTGCAGTGCCTTTGCAGCAAGCCCACCCACCGTAACACTTTCCTCTGCACAGACCGTTACCGGAGCATACGTTACCAACAATAATTACGCATACTACTCCATGCTCAATGGCGATCAATTCGCCAAGCAATTCGAAGAGGGCGACTGGTTCACGCTGACGATCACCGGCAAGGATGCGGATGGAAATGTGACGGGAACCGTTGATTTTAACCTTGCCACCGGCACAGACATCTTAGATACGTGGGAATGGGTTGACTTGAGGAGCCTTGGTACGGTCAAGGGCCTGGAATTCACCTTGAGTTCATCAGATACCGGGGAGTACGGGATGAACACCCCCGCCTACTTCGCCATAGATTTCCTTAATCCACCGGATGAAGATAGCAGTGGCTGCTTTATTGCCACCGTTTCCTCAAGATAATCTCCGCGTTCATGAAACAGCGTTCATGAAGGTGATCCTGCGATTGAAGCCTCCTATATTCCTATGGTACCTTAGTATCATAGCGCTTTTTCTCATCTCGTTCTCATCTCCGCTGCATGCCCATGATGCCGTGTGTGAAGGCGAAGAAGCCGCTGCTATGCCCCGATTCGAGCTTGATGAGATCGTAGTCACGGCTTCCCGGATCGAGGAACCCATCAGAACTATACCCAGAAATGTCACAGTGATAACCAGCGGTGATATCGAGCAGGCCCCAGGCAATAGTATCGTTGACCTCATTGCCAGGGAATCGGGATTGCATCTTCGCAGTTTCTTCGGAAATGACAAACAGGCGGTGATCGACATCCGTGGTATGGGAGATACCGCGCCCAGCAATGTGGTCGTGATGGTGGATGGAGTGAGGCTTAACTCACCTGACTTAACGGGGCCTGACTTCTCCTCCATCCACCTTGATCAGGTTGAACGCATTGAGATCGTTCGCGGCGCCGGGTCGGTGATCTATGGAGATGGCGCGGTTGGCGGTGTTATCAATATCATCACGAAAGAAGGGCGGAAGGAGCCCGAGGTATGCCTGTACACCTCCTATGGAAGCTATGCAACCTTTGATGGTCGAGCCTGCTATCGTGGGAGCAGCAACAACCTCAACCTGGCTGCAATGGGGGACTACTACGACTCCGATGGTTATCGTGAGAACGGCTATTTTCAAAAGAAGGATGCCTCCGTAAAAACCGGCTATGATCCAAGCGATTACGTTTCTTTCAGGCTGGCCGGTTCCCTCCATCAGGATGAATACGGCCTCCCAGGTCCTGTGAGCAAGGAAAATAAGGACATAAGGGAGAAACGGACCACAACGGATCGTCCTCATGATTATGGGGAAACCACCGATTGGCGGGTAGTCGGAGATGTTGAAATATGGCTCGGGAAGTGGGGAATGCTTTCAGCCAAGAGGGGATACCGCATTCGAGACAACTCCTATATCATAGGCTATAGCCCCCTCATTTCTGAAACGGACCAGACCGATACGATCGACGAGGATACGAAATCCCTCATCCTGGGATACAACAAGGACTACGACGCCTTCGGCCTCCATCATGGATTGCAATGCGGGATAGACTATTATGTAACGGAGTACGTGAGGGAGGAGCGTTCAAGGGATCAGCGTAAAAACAGCGAAACCAAGCCGATCGGGGGTTACCTCTCCAATGACTGGCACCTAACCAAGGACCTCCTCTTACAGTGGGGATACCGATATAACGAATACAAAGGGCGGTTCAGGGAAGACCTTCGGAAGAGCTTCAACGGCATTAAACGGTGGGTAAACGGTGATATCACCGAGAAAAAATTGACCCACAACGTATATGATGCGGGATTGGTGTATGCCTACCGACCTGAGGCCACCTTCTTCTCTGGCTATGCTACCAGTTTTCGCATTCCCAATGTCGATGAATTCGCCCGAGCCGATGAATGCCTCAAGCCACAGCAAGGAAGACACCTGGAAATCGGCGGGCGTATCCACCTAGGAGACACCATGGAATGGGCAGTTACCCTCTTTCGGGCTGAAATCGAGGACGAGATTTACTTCGGGGAAGATCCCCTTACCGGAGAGAGTTTCAACCGAAACTACGATGAGAAGACCATGCGCCGCGGTGTTGAAACGGACGTGAGAATATACCCGACCGATTCGATGTACCTATGGGGGAACTACACTTACACCGAAGCCAAATTCGAGGACAAGGCAACCTTTGTTCCCCTTGTACCCAGGCATAAGGCAAGCGTAGGGGTCGAATGGAATATCCTGAAACCGCTCGTGCTTTCGCTCACCGGAACCTTTGTGGGGTCGAGATTCGACGGAAATGACGAGAACAACAACAGGTACGAAAAACTCGACTGTTATACGGTGCTCGATGGCAAGCTGACGTTTACCCACAGAGGATTCACGCTCTTCATTGGCGTCAACAATATCCTCGATGAATTATACTCAACCACGGCATACAGCGAATCCTACTATCCCATGCCCACCAGAAATGCGTATGGTGGACTGGAGTGGAGGTTTTAACTGTTTCTCTCGACGGTAATGGTGAATACTTATGAGAACACTACGCTTACTATTGCTCATGGCATCCCTTTCCCTCACATTTCCAACGGTCTCAATGGCCGGATCCTATCCGCCGGCAGCAGGCGTGCAGGGCTCTACCGCTATTCATATGGATGATCCTTCATTCGTAGGTTGGGCAACGGGATACACGGACTACACAGCGGGGAGCAATGTCGATTCCGCCTGGCAAACCCCAGAGAAGGCACTCGGCAAGGCGACCGGCAACTCCTATGATGTCGTCTCCCTTGGGCGAGCTGGGCAGATCACCCTCACCTTTTCCATCCCCATTGAGGACGGCGAAGGTTGGGACTTCGCCGTGTTTGAAAACTCCTTTAGCGACACCTTCCTCGAGCTCGCCTATGTGGAAGTCTCATCAGATGGAACGAACTACCTGCGCTTCGACAGTGATTCCTTAACCGCCGAGCCGGTTGGAGCATTTGGGTCCATTGATCCCACCGATATTGAAGGCCTCGCAGGCAAATACCGTCAGGGATACGGAACACCCTTCGACCTGGCAGATCTAGGAGGGACACAAGAGGTCCTTTCCGGCACGGTCGATTTGAACCACATTACCCATGTCCGGATAATCGATATTATCGGTGACGGCACCTCCCTTGATGCGAGCGGGGATATCGTCTATGACCCTTACCCAACGGTAAATAGCGCTGGCTTCGATCTGGACGCTATCGGGATTTCAAACGGAGCGGCATATCCTGAGGAGGAATACACACCGCCCAGCGTACCTCCGCACGAGGGAGAGGCGGGATTTGGAGGCCAAGGCGGATGTTTCATTATCAGTCTATCGAAAGGATAGGTCCTTGAGGTTGAGATTCACTGCCGACTTAGGTAATCCATGATAGCATGAAGATTGCCGTGTTTCCCAGGGCGTGGATCGTGAGCGGTGCCAACAGGCTTCCCCCTGCCTCATAGGCCATGGCGAATACAATACCCCCGACAACCTGGGTAACGGGAATGTGGGGAAACCCGGGGTGGGCCAATACGAATATAAGGGTGCTCATGGTCAGGGCCACAAACACACCCCACCTCCTGAAAAACCCATAGAGGAAGCCCCGAAAAAAGACCTCCTCTGCTGCTGGTCCCACCACCCCGCCAACCAGGAACAAGAGGATGATTTCTCTTGGAGCTTCCGGGGTATGGGTCTTGATAAGCGGCAGGGCGTCTATGCCCACCGCATATAAGACGAGGTAGACAACAAGCGCGACCATGCCGAAGCCAGCGGACCAGAGCAATCCCCGGGTAAACCCGTGCACTGCATGGGAT
>QMLW01000245.1 GCA_003646935.1 Deltaproteobacteria bacterium | reverse complement strand
GCAGTATCTCATGCTGAAGATCATCAAGCGATTCTATGAGGAGGTCAACAAGGCGGTCAGCTCTGGCATTATGGCCAGCAGGATCGCGGAGATGAAGGTTAAGGACGAGATAGCGAGGATGAAGTATACCCCAACCCCCGATTTTCCACAGAGGTATGAGCAGCTGATAAAGTCCGTTGAGGGCGAATTCGAATCACTGGGGGATCAGAAATGAAAGAGAAGGCAAGGGATATAAAAGCGAGGGAATATCGGTCCGTCACCCAGGTTGCGGGCCCCCTCATGATCGTCGAGGGGGTGGAAGAGGTGGCCTATGGCGAGGTGGTGAATATACGTACCCCTGATGGAGACAATAGAATGGGCCAGGTGTTGGAATCGCAGGAAAATGCGGCCATTGTCCAGGTATTCGAGGGTACCAGGGGTCTCGACACGGATAAGACCAGGGTGCGGTTCTCGGGCGACATCATGAGGCTTTCGGTGTCAATGGAGATGCTCGGGCGGTCTTTCGATGGTTTGGGCCGCCCCATCGACGGCGGCCCGGAGATTATTCCAGATGCACGGCTGCCTATTACCGGTGCCGCTATCAACCCAACGGCCAGGGCCTACCCGAACGAGTTTATCCAGACCGGTGTTTCCACCATCGATGGCATGAACACCCTGGTGCGGGGACAAAAGCTCCCCATCTTTTCCGGTGCGGGCCTGCCCCATAACGAACTCGCGGCACAGATAGCGCGGCAGGCAACGGTCTTGGGTTCGGAGGAGCCATTCAGCGTGATATTCGCGGCCATGGGCATCACCCACGAGGAAGCGAACTTCTTCATGAATAGCTTTGAGTCCTCCGGAGCCCTGGAGAGGATCGTCTCATTCATCAATCTCGCGGATGATCCCGCCATTGAGAGGATTATCACACCCCGAATGGCGCTCACAGCCGCGGAGTTTCTTGCCTTTAATTATGACACCCACGTGCTGGTGATCCTCACGGACATGACCAATTACTGCGAGGCGTTGCGGGAGATCTCCTCGGCACGAGAAGAGGTGCCGGGAAGAAGAGGCTATCCCGGGTACATGTATACCGATCTCGCCACCAATTATGAGAGGGCAGGAAGGATTATAGGCAGGAAGGGGTCTATTACCCAGATGCCCATACTCTCTATGCCCGATGACGATATCACCCATCCCGTACCAGACCTTACGGGATATATCACCGAGGGGCAATTCGTGCTCTCTCGTGAGTTGCACCGAAAGGGAATTTACCCTCCCGTTGATGTCCTGCCAAGCCTCTCGAGGCTTATGAACGAGGGTATCGGAGAGGGCAGAACGAGGGCGGACCACTTGGGGGTATCTGACCAATGCTACTCAGCATATGCAGAAGGAAGGGATGTCCGGAGCCTGGTGGCAGTTGTGGGCGAGGAGGCATTAAACGAGAGGGACCGTCTCAACTTGAAGTTTGCGGATATCTTTGAGGATAGGTTTGTCAAGCAGGGAGTGGATGAAAACAGGACCATTGAACAGACACTCGATCTGGGATGGGAGCTGCTGTCCATGCTTCCAGAGGGAGAGCTTAAGAGGATAGATGAAAAATACGTGAAGCAGTACTACAAGGGAAATTCGGCGGTGAAGGCAGGAGAGTAGAGCGTGGCGGAGATTCTGCAGAACGTAAAGCCCACCAGGATGGAGCTGCTCAAGCTCAGGAAGAGGGTGAAGCTCGCCGATAAAGGGCACAGGCTGCTAAAGGAGAAGCGCGATGCCTTGATTTCCGAGTTTATGGTGGTGATCAGAACCTATAAGGACGCGAGACGGCGGGCAGAGGAACACCTGCAGGGCGCGTTTCATGATCTGCTTATGGCCGAGGTCCTGTTGGGCCCCCGCGATATCGAACAGATAGGCGCGATAAGCGCGAGGGATATAAAACTGGGCTTCATGACCAAGCACATAATGGGCGTGTCCGTGCCCATAATGGAGGCCGATGACCTCGTGAGAAGGGTTCATGAGAGGGGCTATGGCCTCTTGAGTACCAACGCAAAGCTCGACGATGCTGCCAAGAGCTTCGAGGAGACCCTCT
This sequence comes from Deltaproteobacteria bacterium, assembly GCA_003646935.1. Taxonomy (GTDB): domain Bacteria; phylum Desulfobacterota; class DSM-4660; order Desulfatiglandales; family B25-G16; genus B25-G16. The sequence continues at coordinate 2,226 of QMLW01000245.1, read as the reverse complement.
CGTTGATCGTGAAGCTCGCGGAGATAGAGGAATCAGTGAGGAGGATCGCCCAGGAGGTAGAGAAGACCAAGAGGCGGGTGAATGCCTTGGAATATATCGTAATCCCCAGGCTGAAGGCGACGATTAAGCACATCGAGATGAGGATGGAGGAGATAGAGAGGGAGAGCTTCCTGCGTTTAAAGAAGATCAAGGCATCCCTAGAGGCGAGAAAATAGCGCCCTGAGGGGCTGCTCATCACAACGATGTATACCTTGAGCAGGCATGGGTCTTCAAGCAGGAAGGCGGAGACAAGGAGCCTGCCCTGAACCGAGATTATTACGTGGACCCTTTCGAATGACACTCCAGCGCGAGGCAACAACGAGGAAGAGGCCGTATGGCCGAGATAGGGATATCAGGGAGAAGCTGTTTTACCTCTTTTTGATTGCCCAGATTTGCGCCATCTTCGGCATGGTCGTCGGAGTCCTCTTCTTTATATTGCGTCTCATGAAGGTGCTGTAAACAACAACACCCTTCCCGAGAACCCCACCCCGACTGCGCACCCCACCGGCCTTCTTATCGCTTGACTTTCTATCTAAATACGATATATAAAGAATCGTCACCATTGCGCAGACCCTCATGGGATCAGATGAACTAGACCAATTTGAACTGTTAGAACAGGGGGTAGCGTCACTTATCTCCAGGGTGGGCTCTCTCAAAGAGGAGAACGCTGCCTTAGAGAGACGGGTGCAAGAGGGGGGAGAGAAGCTGCGCTCGCTCGCCCAGGATGTGGATGACTTGAGGTCCGATAGAGAGGCTGTTCGGGAAAGAATAGCCGCCCTTTTAAGGAGAATAGAGGAGATCGCGTAACACAACGAGTGCCGTGGGAGAGACAGTCACCATTACGATAAAGGACAGGGAGTACACCATACGGGGCGCGGACGATAAGGATCGGATCTTAAAGGTGGCTGCATATGTGGATCAGAAGCTCAAGGAGATACGCAGCTCAAGCAAAGGTCTAACCGATGAGAAGGCAGCCATTCTGGCCGCCCTTGATATTGCAGGAGATTATTTGCAGCTCATAAAAGAAAAGGAGGATCTACTTAGGGAAATCAATAACAGGTCCCAAAACATGATTCTGAGCGTAAACACGGTATTGCAATAAGGTTTCCCCTGCTATGTTCGTGATTGGCGGGAATTTTTTGATTCAACACCACAAGAAAGGGGGTTTCCACTTGTCCTTGTGTGTCTATTCAAGCACCAAAAACGAAGAAGACCTAACGGGGCAAAGAAATGCCCACTTACGTGCTATTGGGTTCAAGAAGAACTGCTGACACGGCATTGAAGCGGGGGAATTCAAAAAGAGTGGATTCATAGTCTAAGGCTTAACAAATACATTTCCACTTGGATGTATGCTACTCCAGGGGAAGATATCTATATTGTATCACAAAGCGTGAAAGTGAGGAGCGTCTCTCGTGAAACAGGCTGGAGGCCTAGGGCCTTTGATTCGGAACTATTCCGTTGCATACCATGAGAGTAACCCTCGTTCAGCCCTCAGCTCGATATCATTCCCATAAGCCTCTATCAATCCCTCTTTCCACCTAACAACTATAAAATCAGGCTAAAAGGCGGTGATGAGACAATGGTAGCCCTTTATGTATCTATAGGCACGCTGGTAGGGATTATCCTTGGAGGAGTGATAGGTGTTATAGTTCGCAAGAAGATCGTGGAGCGAAAGCTTGATTCCGCAGAGGACTACTCAAAAAAGGTTATGCTCGAGGCCAGCAAGCAGGCTGAGACGATCAGAAAAGAGGCCCAGCTCCAGGCGAAGGACAAGCTCTATCAAATGAAGCTTGAGTTCGAGGAGGAAACAACATCGAGACGCAAGGATCTCCAGAATCAAGAGAGAAGGCTGTTCCAAAAGGAGGAAGCCCTTGACAAGAAGATGGAGCAACTCGAGCAGCGGGAGTCGGGAATAGCCAACAAAGAGGCGAACATCGCAAACCAAGAGGATGAGCTGAAGAAAAAGGGAGAAGAATTCGACGTCCTCATCGAGGAGGAGCGGAGGAAGCTGGAGAGGATTGCGGGGATTTCTGCGGCCGATGCAAAGGAGATGCTCATCTCCTCGATGGAATTAGAGGCACGGCACGAGGCCTCCACACTCATTAAAAGGATAGAGGGCGAGACGAGCGAGATATCCAGCTGAAAGGCGCAGGAGATCTTGGCCTTGGCCATAAAGCGATATGCAGG
>QMLW01000244.1 GCA_003646935.1 Deltaproteobacteria bacterium | reverse complement strand
GTCGTAGGCTGCCCCTAAAAAGAAGAGTTCATTCCTCTCTTCATCCAGCAGTATCACAATCGCACCCTGCACGTTCAGTGCCCGTTTGATCTCGCCGCTGATGTAATCCAAAAGGTCCTCCAGGTTGGGGTATCGGGGAAGTGCCATGCTGATATGAAGGAGGGTTTCATTGATTCGGTGCATCCTCTTTTCCTGCGTCACGTCCCTTAAAATCACGAGCACCCCGGAGGGCTTCCCCTTGGTTTCAGAATAGACGGTACCCCTGATTACCACATCCAGTATCCGTCCATCTTTTGTCAATCGCCTGGTTTCCAGGTTCGGTAACGTCTTTTGCCTGAGGAGCTGTCTCATTTTCTCGTTGGCCTCCTGCTCAAGCTCGGGCGGCACATAGGGAATCGTCTTGCCCTCCAGTTCCTCAATGCTCCAGCCAAAGGCCTCTGTGAATGCGATGTTCACATAAGAAACGAGTCCATCAAGGGTGAGCACGACCGTAGGATAGGGTACGAATTGAAAGAGCGATCTGAGGCGTCTCTCCGATTTCCGAAGGGCCTCCTCGGCATGCTTGCGCTCCGTGATATCCTGTAAGGTTTCTATGGCGCCAATGATGTTTCCCTCTGCATCCCGCAGGGGCGCTGCAGTGAAAAAGAGATACTTCCCCTTATCCCCGAGGTCGGGGAAGAAATCCTCTGCCTCGTATGCTCCCTCAATAACCTCTGATTTTCTATACTTACCATCGTAGTATCGTGCTATTTCCTTTTCCGGTGCGTCATCCACGATGAGATCGGCCATGATCGGTCTCTGTTTGGAATAAAACGTCTGCCACTGTTTTTGTGTTCCGAGCATATCGCATGCCGCTATGCCTGTGAGCTCTTCATAGGCCTTGTTACAGAGGGTGATGGTATGTTTTGCATCGATGACGATGGTAGGGATCAGGCTTCCCTGGACGATCTGGGAGAGTAACTTTTCGCTCTCCCTCAGCGCATCCTCGGCCGATCTTCGCCTGGCCGCCTTTTTCTCCAATTCCGTGACCCTTCGTTCCAGTTCCTTACACGTCGGGCTCGTAACCATGAGGTAATCCTCCATAGAAATAAGTATATCGGTGTCTCTATTTTGAGAAATGCTCTTGGTACTTCAATATCATTATAAGAAAAAACAATCAATTGTTCACGAGCTTGCCGGGGCTCTGCTCCTGCATGGATGATCCAGATGTATTTTCCACTACGCAGATGGACGAATGAAGCAAGGCCTAATAAAGGCTGTCCTTCATCACGTTATTTCCCTTGACTTGCTCGTTATTTTTACGTTCTTATGGTAAAAGCTTCGTAATAAAAAGGTCCATGCCCGCCTTTATTCATGAAAAATTCATCTCGCGCAATTCGTGGAGGCAAGCTCTATGAATCCCACACGTAAAAGGTATACCAGGGAAAGGGGTATTGGCAGGCGAAAGGAAGACTGGCTTTTAAGGGAACACCTTCATCAGTATACCCAGCTCTTCCACGTAGGTCAGATTATCACCTCGGAGATCGACATGGAGGTGCTCTTCTGGATCTGCAGGTCAAGATTGACGACATACTCCACCAGAGATCCCCGGAGGAGAAAGCCAAACTCCTCGCCCTCATTGAAGATGCCGCGAGTTTCGTGGAAGAGGAAAAAGAGGCGAACCCACGGCACAAAACGGAGCTGTTAGATCATATCTCCCAGCGAATTGAGTCGCTCTATAGCAACGAGGAAATCCACTTGGAGGAGATTCCCCTCGTGGAGTTTCTCGATACGATCTGCAACGAGGCAATCTCGTCAATGGGAGAGCGGAACCTCACCATTATTCGAAGCTTCGAGCGAGGCCTCACGATCACCATGGATAGAGAGGCCCTCAGGAAGGTTTGCCTCGGGCTCCTCAAGAATGCCATTGAGAACACCCCCGATGAAGGCAAGGTCGAGGTGATTTCAAGCTCAAGGGATAAAGCTGTGCTGATCGATGTTCGTGATTATGGGGTTGGAATCACGGAGGATAATCAGAAGATGATCTTCGGTGGATTTTTCCATACACAAGATAATGATTTCTACTCATCCAAGAGGCCCTATGAGTTCAACGCAGGAGGATCGGGCTCAGATCTCTTAAGGGCCAAGAGTTTTTCAGAGCAGTATGGTTTTGAGATCGATTTTGAGAGCACACGTTGCCCCTTTATTCCCCATGATACGGATCGGTGTTCCGGCAGGATTTCCTCTTGTTGTTTTATCGCCGACAAATCGCAATGTTTCTCTTCGGGGGGGAGTACCTTTTCGCTCACATTCCCCATGAAACGCTCAGCATATGAGACATCGGACAGGCAGGAGCAAGACAGTTGAGAGGGTTGATGGGCCTTGATATGATAGGCATACGCGGTGGAAACTGCTATGGCAGGCAATCGCCTTTCGCCCTTACGGGAGTTTCCTTGTTTGATTTTTCATACGATTTGGTATACATAAACCAGAGTATTATCCCAACAGAGAAATCCCTATGCATCGGGATAAGATAAAGTTTGATCTTCTGATTCATGACCTAAAAGGTCCCCTTGCGGTGATTGAGGCCGGAGTCTCCTCCTTGCTTACCAGGCGGGAAAAATACGGTCCACTCTCCGATAAACAGGATAAGGTGTTGGTGAGGGCACTGAGAAACACCAAGGTTCTTCAAGCCCTTGTAAACGATGCCTTGGAGTTAGGTAGATCGAGGGCCGGCGTTATCAATGTTACCTGTTCTAAGATCTCTGATGTAATCGAACAGTCTCTTGTGGAGTTATTCGACCTTGTTGACCGAAACACCGCTGAAAAGATTAGGATCTGTGCGGATCTACCTCGATTGAAAGAGTCCTTGGAGGAAAAGGGCATCAGTCTCCAGATAGACGAGGCCATCTGGTGCCAGGAGGTCTTTATAGATGAGGCGAAGATACGGCAGGTCCTGAGAAATCTCCTAAATAATGCCCTAAAATATCGCAAGAACCGCGTGGAGGTAGTAGTTAAAAAAGGAAATGGTCACCTTTTTCTCTCGGTAACCGATGATGGTGAGGGTATACCTCAGATCTATCACAAGAAGATCTTTGAGAGCTATTTCCAGCTGGATGCAGCGAACACCCACACGGTACGGGGCCATGGCTTAGGATTGGCCGGGGTTCTGGTTTTGATTGAGGATATGGGAGGTGAGCTATCCCTTGAGAGCGACGAGGGACAAGGGGCAAAGTTTTTAGTTAAGGTGCCTTTGACGAACAGATAATCAATAAGGATTACGGCATAAGGCGGAGGGCACCAGGCGTTAGGGAGATCTTGGAAAAGCCAATTACTTGCAACTTTCACCTTTTGCCGTTAACCTGTGCTTATTTCCCGAACCTGGTTGCGTATAAAAGCCGCTGTATACGCTAAAACCTCGAGCAGAAGTGGCAGCTAATACTGAATGAGCGAGTTCCAGAACTCGGGATCCTCATCCTTCCAGTTCGGGCCGAACCTCCTGTCGCAGAAGCCGCTTAAGCGTTCATACCACTTCGCCCACACGTTTTTCTTCTTTTCCCTGGCCTCGATGATATCGGCAACGAACACATCGATCTTTTCAATCTCATCCTTGGGCACATAAAAGGATGCTCCTTGTTCAAAGGATTTCTTGAGGTTCTCCTTGGACAATGCATGGGCAGTTAGCATCAGAGCGGGGATATCCCTCTTGTTGGCGATCTCCAGCAGATCGTAGCCTTGGACGCCCATGATATCCAAAATTGCGACGTGGTAATAATTGTTCTCGAGCAGCTTCTTTGCCTCTTCAAAGCTCGATGCCCTGTCGACTTTACACATATCAAGGAGTTCGGTGAGCGTATCCAGTACGTCTACCTCGTCATCAACTATGAGTACCCGTCTTCCCCTGAGCATCTTCTTTGAATCCATTTCCCCCTCCTTAATCCAGGCGCATTGTAGCACGCAGATCCTTTTAGTCAATCCATAAAATAGCTTCGTGGTTTTATGGCTTGACAATTCGACACCTGCAATCTAGTGTACGGAGGAAGAACGATTCGCTTGCACCGTTCATAAACGCCCATAAATCCCTTTAGGCGAGTACGTCCTGTAGCCAACGAGATGAGCAAGCACAGAAGTGAAACGGAAAGTGTTTCCTGCCGATATCAAACGCATAACCCGCTTTTTCATAATCTGTTATCCCCTTAATAGTGCGCACATGAAAGGAGGATGCATACGCAATGAGCTCAGATAGCCTACTAAAGGATAAGCATGTGTTGGTGGTTGATGATGAGCCGGATGTCCTGGATATCGTGGAAGAAGAGCTGGACATGTGTATGGTTC
>QMLW01000243.1 GCA_003646935.1 Deltaproteobacteria bacterium | reverse complement strand
GGCAATGATCATGCTCACTATTCCCATTTTCTATCCCGTGGCCACCACCCTCGGGTTTCACCCCATTTGGTTCGGTGTGGCCATTGTGCTGGTTACCGAGATGGGAGTAATTACACCTCCGGTGGGTGTCAATGTATACGTGGTACACGGGATTGCCAAGGATGTCCCCCTGGAGGTTATCTTCAAGGGAGTGGCGCCGTTTGTGCTGGCCCTTTTCGCGTGTGTGGCAATTCTGTTAGCCTTCCCTCAAATAGTCCTCTTCCTCCCTGGGCTCATGGGGCATTGATATATGGGACCAGGTTATTAGGTTCAGAGGTTCAAGGTTCAAAGGCTCAGGGGTTTATTGGCTTTTTAGCTCATTTGGGGATAGCAAAAGAAAGGGGCACCAGCTCATCCCGGAGCCCCTTTCGTTAAAGTGTTGAGATCTTGTTTGTTGCTGAACGCTACTTGTTATATTTCGCCACCAATTCTTTCAGCAGGCTGACCGCCTTCCTTCCCGGAAGGCCTTTTTCCTCCATCCTTGTCTGGTATTCAATGATAATGGGATTAATGGACTGTACCCATTTTTTCTCCTCGGCTGGGGAGAGACCGTGGATCTTCTTGCCGAGCTCCACCACGAATTTATAGCCTTCTCTATCAGCGCTGTTCCAGACATCTCCGTGAACATCGACCCATTCCTCGCCGACCTCGTCGAACACCTTCTGGATGTCAGGCGGGAGGGATTCATATTTCTTTTTGTTCATAACAACGTACATCGCGGTGGTGTAGCCAAGGGACCCAGTCTCGATCACGTAATCGACGACCTCGCCCTGTTTCCACCCCTTGAGGACCTCGATGGGGCAAAATGTACCTTCAACCACCCCTTTCTGGAGGGCCTCATAGGCCTGATTCTGAGGCATAGCCACAGGTACGGCTCCCAGGTATTTCGCGAGCTTTGAGCTCAGGCCGGTACACCGTATCTTCATGCCCTTAATGTCCTTGAGAGAATTAACATCTTTTTTGGCTGCGAGGATTCCAGGGCCATGGGCATGGATAACGAGCACCTTCACGTCATTGAGCTCTGCGGGCCTCATCCTCTTGTAGAATTCATACGCCACTCTGGTGGCAACCTTCCCGCTTTTATAGCCGAAGGGGAGATCCACCGCTTCCATAACCGGGAACTTACCCCTGGTATACGCGAAGCATGATTGGCCAATGTCGGAGATCCCCTTTACCACGCCGTCATAGCATACCGCTGGCTTGGTCAGGGTTCCTCCCGGAAAGTAGGAGATCTTGACCCGTCCATTGGTCCTTTTCTCTATTTCTTTGATCATGTTTGCGCCGGCAATTGCATGACCGTGTGTGGGCGGGAAGAAGTTGCTATAGGTTAAGTTGATGGTTTGAGCCTTTGCGTTTGGAACAAATAAGAAGCTGAGAGACACCATGAAGCAAAAGACGAACATTGGGATGAGCAAATCTTTCTTTTTCATTATTTCCCTCCTGTACTATTTATTAAATCTAGAGTAACGGAAGCTTGGAGACTGACCATGTACCTGTGGTAACCACCTCCTCTCGATGTGGGTATCGTAGTACTGTCATACTGGTTTACAAACCATATCGATCGTCCTTTGTCAACCAAAATGTCTCCTTTACAGCCTTACGTTTGTGTATCTGGGTGTTGCTTTGAGGTGGTCGAAGCTGGAAGCCCGGCACTAAGATTGCCCCTTGAGGCTTGATGGGTGCATATAAAGTCCCGAATTCCTTAATTCCTAAATTCGAGCATTCATAATTGTCTAGTACATCAGGTTCGGCAGGAAGAGGATTATCTGGGGAAAAATCATGAGAATGATGGTGCCAGCGATGACGGCGAGCAAAAAGGGAAAAATACCCTTGAAGATGGACTCTAACGGTACCTCGCCTATTACGCGGCGGGCTACCCCGAAGACCACATACACATTAATCCCCACGGGCGGAGTGATCACCCCCATCTCGGTGACCATTACGATGATGATTCCGAACCAGATGGGATCATAGCCCAAGCTCGTTACCAAAGGGAAGAATATGGGCACCGTGAGAGTCACAAAGGCAAGTGCATCCATAAAGCACCCACCGAGAAAATAGATGACTATGACGATTGCCATGATCATGAATCGTGGCAGGTCAAAGCCTCCCACCCAGGTAGCGATATCAAAGGGGATCCTGGTAACAGCGAGGAATTTGCCAAAAACAACGGCACCAGCTATCAGCATCATTACCATACAGGATGTACCCAGGGTCTCGTAAAGGGCCTTCACAAAACCCTGCCAGGCAAGCTGCCGTCTGATCAAGGATACCAGAAGCATACCAAAAGACCCCACAGCAGCGGCCTCTGTGGGCGTAAATAGGCCCATAAATAGTCCGCCCATTACCAGTAAAAAGACGGCCAGCGTTTCAGCCATGCCGAGTAATGATTTTATCTTTTCCCGCCATGTAAAACGCTCCCCTGGAGGCCCTTGGTCCGGCGCATAGGTGCATCTTATATAGATGGAAATGATAAAAAGTATGGTAACGAGGATGGCGGGAAAAATACCTGCCACGAACAGTGCGCCAATAGATTGTTCTGTCAGGATGCCGTATACGATCAACACCACACTCGGAGGCATGATCATTCCCAGGCCGCCTCCCGAGGCAACAGCACCAGTTGAAAGCTCGTCTGCGTATTTGTAGCGTTTCATCTCCGGCAACCCTACGGTGGCCATGGTGGCGGCTGTGGCAGGGCTTGATCCGCAGACTGCTCCAAAGGCAGTGCAGGCAGATACCGTGGCCATTGCCAGCCCTCCTCTTGTGCTGCCCAGGTATTTATAGCCCGTATTATACAGCCTGTGGCTTATACCGCTATTGAATGCCAACTGGCCCATGAGTACGAAAAGAGGAATGGTAGTGAGCCCGTACGAAGAGAAAACGTCGTAAATGTTCCTGGAAAGAAGGTTGAGTCCCCCCTTACCGGAGATCATTATACTGAAGCCTACATAGCCGACCATGGCCATCACATAGGCAACGGGCATCCGGGATAAAAAAATGACCACCATCACGAAGATGCCGATTACGCCGATAAGCGTGGGGCTCATTTGCCTTTCAACCTTTTGATATTATTCATGAGGTCTTGAAGGATAATCAGGGTGAATATTAGCAGACAAAAGGACGCCACATAGATGATGTAGTATTCAGGGAGCTCCAGGTTCATGGAAACCTCACCTGCTTTGTGCATGGTGTGGGCATAGGTAGTCATTCGCCAGGTTACGATGGCAAATAGACAGAGACTTAATATCCCGGTACAGATGTCGATAATGGCTTGTGTCCTGTCTGAGAGCAGCCGCACTAAGATTTCTACACCAACATGCCCTCTAATTTTATGGGTATAGGGTAGTGCCATAGCCACCGACAGGGTTGCCATGAAGGCTACAATTTCCACTGAACCGAAAATGGGATGGAGAAAGAAACGGCCTATTACATCGGCGCAGGTCAAAAACGTCATGCCTACCAGACATGCGGCACCGATTATCTTCATTTTCTCCAAGATCCAGTTAATACTGTTCCAGAACATACTCACGGCTCTTGCTCTTTTTGCCTTATTACATGTTCTAGCGAAGCTCCGGCTTCCTGGCCCGTAACGGCTCTGGACGGGCAAGCCAACAAATACCACGTGGATTAACACATGACCCAGACAGATTATGCCATGTGACTTAGGGCACAAGGCATAGGGCTTAGGAGAAGATTGCTCCACCTGAGGATAAAATTCATTGAATGTTTACCCTGTGACGTGCGCCTTTGGCCTGTTAGAATATCATCCTAAATCGATACTTATCAGACAGCTAGATTGGGATCGGCTTCTATCCATAAAGGCCGATCCCATACATCAAGGCCTATTTAGAATATTTTTCCAGGGTCTTCATGGTGTAATCAACAATTTCCTTGCCATCAAATCCCTTCTTGTTCATATCCTCTATGTAATCATCAATAACTGGGCGAACGGCCTTCTTCCATCTGGCTGCTTCTTTCTTGTTAAGCCCGATAATCACGCCGCCCTGACTCAGGAAGTATCCAATGCCTTCCATGTCGCTCGCATCCCATGCCTCGCCATGCTTTATCACCCATTCGTCGTTGATCTCTTCAATAATTGACTGAATATCCGATGGCAATGAATTCCACTTATCCCTGTTCATCACCACGAAAAAGGAGGTGGTGTACGCAGCGGAAAAGGCAGCAACAGCATAATCGGTTACCTCTCCCAATCTCCAGCCTTTATTAGCCTCGAAGGGATATGAGGCGCCCTGTACCACGCCTTTCTGAATCATTTGATAG
>QMLW01000242.1 GCA_003646935.1 Deltaproteobacteria bacterium | reverse complement strand
GGATCATTCCCTTTAAAACCAACACTCCAATATTCCACCATTCCATTATTCCATGTGTGAGACAATATGGAACAGTCTCAAAAAACCTTTTTAATTTCAATAAGTTGTAGAATTTCCGCCATATTGCAACCCTATGGAGAGTACCGATAGCGAGATATAGGTGTCGAGCATCCAGCTGTCATCACTGTTACATCCAGTCGAATGAAGAGTAGACGTACCAACCAATCGATGATATCAGCTGGGCGATAGACACAATATGCCACCGAGGTTTTAACGACAGAAAGAGCCAGAGATGATAGAAAGATACTGTCCAGGAACGGTGCCTCCCCCGCTACTACAGGACGATACGTGTTCCGTCATGCGCATATTCCACGCCGATGGTTTGAACCCTGGAGAGAAGATCCTCGCTCATATGGGTGAGGATAAGCCTTTGGCACCCCAATTCCGTTCGATGTGCATTGAGCGTCTCATAGTCGAGGTGGTATTTCATCTTCTTATCGAAGAAGTAGGCCTCGCACGCGAGATGAGCTGCGAATCCAAGATGAAGAACGGAAGACCGCCGAAGTGGTCTCCATGTCCATGTGTGTCACCACGGGTAAGTATTTGGCTTTTAGAAATGGAGATGGAATAGTTTCAAAGTGTTACGATTCCCAGAATCCTCAGATGGAATCTCATGGCAGGATATGGCGCATATCACCGGAATCTTCACCCCATTAAAACTACCCTAAAATGAGCTCATCATGCTCGAAACCGCATCCTTGTTCTCCAGCATTGAATCGGCCTGGGATCGATTACCATAAAAAATCAAAGGAACGGTTCGCTCATGAAGGGAGCCATGGGAGCGCAGCTCTACTGGCGCTTGATGTGTTTCCAATGTGCCGAAGACGCTGTGGTTATCCGAAAGCACCAGCAGATCACCGATACGCGAGGGGTGCAGATGGTATTGTTTTGCGCTTTCCTCTGCCGTCATGACGTGCTCTACACCAGGCACGTCCAGTAGGACGTCAGTTGCTTCGGTAATCTGGTGTTCGTTTTCCAGATAGATATAGGCAGCTCCTCCCATGTTCTGATGGTGCTCGACATAGTGATCCTTGATAATAGGTATCGCCTCTGCTGAGATATGAGCCCTTGCCAGGACTTTTGCGAGATCCAGGGCGTGGTCCTTTGCGTTCATGCCGTGGTCTGCGGTTACTGCAATACTCGTTTCTGCGTTCACATTGTCTAAAGCCTTACCCAAGAGCTGATCAAGTCGAGACAAATGCCAAATGGATTGCTCATCCTCTGGTCTGAACTTGTGCATGGCGTAGTCAGTGGTGGCGAGGTAGATGAAATCAGGCGTGTTCTTCTCCTCCATCAATACCCCCAATGCGGCCATGAGCCAATGATTGACCTCGAGGCTGTAGACATCGGGTGGCGGCCCAAGCCGATCTATCAACCACAATGGTGGTTTCTCCGCTGAAATAGACAGTGATGCACCCCTCATTAATAACGTCCGCAGCTTGTCCTTAACCGTTAGCACTGCAGAACTCATGCCGCTGTTTCGGCACCGTTCAAATACCGTTTCACTGAGAAGAAAGCCGGCGGTTTCCATATAGACCGCCTGGCCCGTCTGCCTGTCGCGATAATAATTGGAGGTAATCCCATGTGTTTGAGGATAGACGCCGGTAACAATCGAAACGTTATTTACGTTGGTAACGGTGGGCACCATCGCTTTGACTTCTCTGTAGAGCCCACCCGCCATGAGCTCATCCAGCGTCGGCGTATCGGCGCGGCGGAGGTAATCCGGGGAGCATCCATCAATGCACATGAGAAGGTATTTGGTCATGTCCCTCACGCTACCTTTATTTCGCCAATGCCGTCAACTTTTTTCCGTCGAATAAATAGGAGCTATCGCTAAGTGGCAGGGCTTTCTATCAATCGCCTTGTAACTTTTGGCCCTGTAATCCTATTGAGGAGCACGTCGTTTCCATGCGATGGCCGATTGCATGAGGGTTTTGATCTCCCTTTGTAATGCCCTGAAGACGATCTTTGCGGGTCCTGTATGGGCCTCCTCGTAGTTTCGGGAATTCCCGGTGCCTAGTATTGGTTCCTCTTTTTTATGTGGTATCCTCTTTATCATATGTTACCCCCTGCTAGTGTGTTGCGCGTGATCGTTTCAATAATCTTAAATAAGCACTTACTAAGTTATTGTGCCTTTAAAATGCCGCTTGAATGAAAAAAGCGGCAGACTAATCTCTTGACACAAAAGCCTATATATCCCTATACTCCTCACCTTAAAAAGGAAGGTCTATGGTACTACCATGGCGGCAACAGAGTCGATACCTGATGATGGCGACCTCAAGGTGTTCCTGGAGGCGGCGGTAGAGTACGTAAAAACCATTGATTCCAAGACCGGCAGGCCGGAAAAAGGTAACAGGGAAGCGAAGCAGGCTTTAAATTCGTGTAAGAACGTTACAGGAATCCTCCCCTTCGAAACCGATATTGCCTACAATATCACCCGCATTGAAAAGATCCTTCAGTATCTGGATCCCCGTATCAGGAATAAGCACACCCTCCATGACCTCCTGAACAGGGCGAGAAGAGAGCTCAAGCTGTATCATGAGCAGGGCGCCGGAGTGCATCCACTAGATCAAAAGGCTTTGGGGGGGCAAGAAATGGAGGTCCCGCTCACCACGAGGGAGGTTCTCAAGGGGAGGTACGCGGATTTCCGTGACATCTTTCGAGATGCAGTGGAATCCATCAGAAGTCAGGTGCAAAGCGAAGTAAGCTCAGAGATATTCGAGGACCGCTTCAATCGGATGCGAGAAAGAATTAAGGAGGAGTTCACAGGAGGCATTGATGGTTTGAAGATCTACTTTGATGCCAAGCATAGCGAGCTTCTCTATGCCTCTCAAGGAAGGCCAGCCGAAGAACAGAGAGATTTTCTCCTTAGAGCGGCAAAGACATTTATCGGAGCATTTGTGAGAAATAACTTCTATGAGCTCTATAAGAGGATTTCGCCCAGGCCAAAAGAGGATGTGAATGCCTTTGTCTTTAGGTTGGCAAAGAAGTATACTGATATAAAGGCGATTAAACCTGGGGCAGGAATTACCACCTATCAAGATGGTGAAGGAAACATACAACTGAAGGAAAAGTAGCCAACTGACACCCGCCACGTGAGAAAAGTATATACCCAATTCTCGCGATCAAGGCCCATCTAAACTCCCCCAAGGAGCTCAATAAACATACGGTCCCTTCTCAGGTCTTCGGAGTTGAAAATATTGACCGAAACACCCCGCATTTCCTGCACTTCTTCATTTTCTCCTCCCAACTTGCCTGCGGCTCTCCACGGCATAGGGTTCCGTTGATGAACCAACAGAGGTTCGGGCTGTGAAATTCCCATGCAGGGCAGGTCCGCCTTATCTCCATTGGACACCTTTCAATAGTCCAACATGGCTCGTGCGCTCTATCTCGCGTGTTTTTCTGGGCGAGGAGAAACAGCACCTGCCGCTCGATATGCACGGGAATCTTCCGCCATCCCTGCTCGAAGCTCTGAATGGCCTTGAGTGAGGTGCCGAGCAGCTCCGCCATCTGGCTCTGCGTCTTTCCCAACTGGCGCCGGATTTGTGAGAACTCGACTCTGTCCACGCATAAACTCCTTTTTCATTCATTGCTTATAGCATAAGGCGGCAGATGTAAAGGGCTGTGATAGCTCGAAACGCAATCGCTCTTGCCGCAGGGCGCATGTATCCCGATAAAGGGCGCTTGACAAGGGGAAAATAAGCGTTACATGAGAAATACCACAATGTGGTATTATCTTCACTTAACACAGCGAAATAAGGATAGGAGGGAGCAATGTACTCGAAGACGGTAATGGATCATTTCAGAAATTCCAGAAATTCCGGCACCATCGAAGATGCCGATGGCGTGAGAGAGGTGGGCAATCCCCTGTGTGGAGATATCATGACCATGAGGAGAAGTGCTACTGCCCCTATTGCGATGCTGAGATTCCCGAGGGCCTGACCTTCTGTAAAAACTGCCAATTAGGGCTTGAGGATACCGGCTCGGCCCATAGATAGGAGGGAATATTATGAGAACAGTCAACTTAGATCACCTGTCAGCGAACCCGATTCTGCCCGAAGTTCAGGAGGCCATGATAGATGCCGTAAGAGGAAACTATGGCAACCCCTCGAGCCAACACAGCATAGGTGAAAAGGCCTCGGAGGTCTTGGAGAGATCCCGCGAGTCCGTGGCACGTCTCATAACTGCCGCAGTCCCACGGGAGGTGGTGTTCACCTCAGGGGGCACCGAGTCGGTGAATCACGCGGTGTAGGGCGCGTTG
>QMLW01000241.1 GCA_003646935.1 Deltaproteobacteria bacterium | reverse complement strand
TCCTTCTAAAATTTTTTCATTAATTTCAGTTTCAAAACGAATCTCTGAAATGTAATCGCCAAAGACGTCATCTACTTCTTCATCCCCTTCAATTAAAAGAGATCCAAAATTCTATTCTCCCCAGTGAACAACCTGATTCTCTCGGAAAAATACCTTTCTGCTCTCTTCTAGGTAGCTTCTTGCCACTTCTCGGAGGAAATCAATGTAACAATCAATCAGGGCTTTTTCGAGTTTATCGAACTTCTCTTCGGTCTCTTTCCAAAGAGATTCAAGTGGTCTCATATCTTTCGCTACCTTGAACCCTGAACCCGTCAACGGTTACCTTCAACGTAAATCATAAAGGCATAGCACCGCTGCCCAACCAGACGGCAGTATATCCGGTGGCTCTTTCATCTCCTTTCCATATTTGACAACCATCTCCAGAAAATATTTGGCGTGGAAGAAGGCCTCAACAAATGGCCGTGTATGGTGTGTCCAGTTTTTGTTGTGTTCAGATTTAAAACTCTTTCCACTGGCACCCGCTTTGATGATTTCCTCAAATTCCTTACAGAATGATTTTCCTTCTGGCGCCAGATCCTTCAATGCATCAACGATTCTCCTGGTTATATTCTGAAGCCCATATACCTTGAAAGAATGATGATAGAGGCGGTAAATAGAATCCTCATAAACCCAATGAGAACTAATTTCTTCTAAAAGCGTCTCAAGTTCAGGAAGCTTTGCCTTGATATTAGCGAGCAACTGATTATCATTTTCTTTCAGGTCTGTGAAATAAATAGAATGGTCTTCTTTGCCCATCTGTTTTATCCTTAGCCCAGAAAGTGAATGGTCAGGCCTGCACGCTTGACAAGAAAAAAATCAACAAGTTGTGAAAAGTGTTGGCCTGAGATCTTGATCAAGAACTTCCTTTCATTTCTAAGATCTTCCTCTTTGATCTTTTACCTATTCCAAGGCCGAAGGGCCTTCCCATTGCTTTGAAATCTTTTCAGAGAGTTGATCAGCTAAAATAGGTAATGATCTATATCTAACGCACCATGGAATACGCCCAATATGTCAATATTTCTATCAGGTTTTATGAGATATGCAATTCTTTAGTGACCATAAAGCAGAATGTGAATATGTTTATCAGGATACCGGTCATATCTGTAGCCTATTTCAGGAAATTGCCGAAGTAATTGTGCTTTTTCATAAATACCTTCAACTACCCGGATTGCAGCCTCAGGCTTATCTTGAGCGATATAGTCATGGATATCCTTCAGCCATTGTTCAGCTTCCGCTGTCCAATTTATCTCTGCCATGTTCTAATTCTTCGTTTCATTTCATCATTGCTGATTGTGCGATTTGCGTTGGAATTTTCAAGACCACGTTCGATCATTCGAGCAAATGCTAGTTCACGAAGGATTTCATCATAAGAGCAATCATCTGGCTGTTCTTGAATAATCTTTGTCATCTGTTCCTTTACTGAAAGCATGGTTTCACCTCTTTTTTTATTTTTGGCCTAAAAATGGGCGAACTAAGTTCATATCTCCAAAACAGAAAATTGTATTTTTTCTCCTCTTCTTCCCAACATGTTCGCTTTTTACCCTTTCTATGAATTCTTTCTCCATCTATCTTATTCGTGATGTGCATTTTTGTGAACAGCGTAAACTTGAGCCCCTAATCAAGATCTTCCTGTGGTTTATGATTCAGATGATTTAAGGAGTTCTCTGGCAAATATCAAAAATGATGAGAAGGCTTCTTCGGGAATATCGCTTATGTAACTCTCCTTAACAATTTCTTCTGATTTCTCATGAAAATGCTTGGGAAACGTCTTTAGTTTTCTTGCCTCCTTGTCTGGCAGGTTATTATGTCTGTAAATTGTTCCGTCAATAGCACGTCTCTCCCAATGATAAGCATAAACACCCCTCTTTTTCTCTGAAAGCCAAATATCTATAAAACTACCATCTTTTATCAAAATTCGTAGTTTTCCTTCGATAATTTTTGTGCCCTCTACTATTTCAGAAAAGTCAGTTATGGCTATTTGGGCTAATCGGGAATATTGCAAATCACGGGAGGTCATGAGTCAAATACTCGTCCAGAAGTTTTTGGATTTTCTCAGCATTAATTTCAAGAAATTCTAATCGCGGGATGTCATCAAAGCACTCCTTCTCTGAGATCTTCCCTTTCTCTAAGCTATCCCAGAGTTCGCCGAAGGAAGTAACCCCATATTTGATGCAAATTTTGGATATTTCCGCCCGCGAATTCCTTAACTCAAACTCTAAAAACCGTTGAATGCCTTCCCTTATGACCTGCTCTTTTGGGATATTAAGTTCTTTCTCAATCTTTTCTAAAGAGGTCCCCATTGATTACCTCCTATTCTCTATCATTCCCCTGTAAATAAGTATCTACAAGGTGAGTGGGGCGAGGAAGAGCTGACAATGTAATTCGCCATCGAACCCCACCCCTCTTCCAAACCTATCCATTTCCCAACATTTTCGCTTTTTACTCTTTCAATGAATTCTTCCTTCACCTATCTTCTCTTTGATCTTTTTTTTCAAAAAGCATATACTCGAGCCCTATATTGTTCATGTATCTCCGAGAATACCCTTGATCTTTTCAACCTTGATCTTCTGTTTATTGGATAGCTTCCCTTCCCATTTTTCATGCCCGATCCAGTATTCCTTCAAGGCCTGGGCCAAGGTTTTTCGGTTATCTATGCTAAATGAATCGATCTTATTATATATCTCCACTACCCGCTCCTCACTCAACTCGCCGGCTCTAATTAAAGCAATATCCCTTTCTTCCGGGGACATCGCTTCAAGTTCTGCCTTCCGCCTTTGTTGTTCTTCCTCTTTTATACGTTCTGTTTCTTCTTTTATTCTTTGGGCTTCTTGTAGCTTTCTTGCCTTGTCGAGTTGTTCTTCCAACCCTTTTTTCTCTACTGCTAGCTGTTCTGTACGTTCTTTTTCGAACAACGTCCTCCATTCTTTTTCTTTTTTTTCAAACCCTTGGGCTCGATCAACGGTCAACTCTTCTAGCAATGCCCACCCAAAGGGTTTAAGGTTGCCCTTGGCTTTTGGTTTTGACATGTCTGAAGCGAGCCACAGGGTTGTTGCGTGTTCCTCCAATTTGGGCTTTTGGCCTCTTTCTCTCATAATCTTAATAGCTCGATATCCTTCAATGGTCACCGACTCTGCTCCCGAATGTCGCCCTAATCTTACAAGGAATTGTTTTCCATTTCTCTCGGGTATAGGCATGTTAGGGATACCCATCGTATGTAACTCACCATCTTCCCTTCTCTTTTCATTAGTATAAAAGCGGTTGCAACTATCTAAGAGCGCAGAAAGTGAGATTGGCCTTTTAATTCCCGCTTCCTTTTCCGGTTGTTCAACGGTAATCCAACCTTCGAATATAGATCCGGGTTCTATGACTTCGAGAATCTGGAAAGGACCTCTTGCCTCGAACTGGGACGGGGTTTTCTTCTCATTGACTGCATAGAGAATCATCGTTATGGTTTCACCCACAGGCTTAAAATCGGATACTCTGACCATCCTGAAAGGATCGGTAGAGAATGCGCCACCATCTAAAAGTGTTTTCTCCAATTCTTTCGATGCACCTTTTCCCTCTGGCCGGGGTATTTCTTTCACTTTGGCCAGTGCATTCAGATATGCGGTACGAATTGAACCCTTAATGGCTGAACCAGGGATGAACGGTCGATTGTCAGATATGCCAAATGATGTGCGTGCGATTATGAAGTTATTGAGCTCCTGCTGAATTTTTTTTGTATCCTGAAGAGGAATAGAAAGCGTTCTTTGATGCTGCTCAATAAAGCCCTGACAAACATTTACGGTTCTACCGGTTGCCTGTCGGCCTTTTAAAAATTGATAAATTTCAAGGATTGAAGAGATCGTGCCTTTCATGCAGATGGCGGAAAAGTTTTTCCTCTGTTCTTCTCCCAACGTTGCAATGAATGATAACGGATCAAACGTGATTAATCGCCTGCCCTGCTCATCCAAAACAAAACCCATCGGCTCATAGACCTCATCACAGCCGATATGAACAGGCGAAATGGTTCTAAGAAGACATCTGAAGGATTCTTTCATCGTAGTTCTCCATCTTAAAAGGCAGGTATGGGGAATACCCCTGAACCATGGTTTCAGCCAAGGGTTTTGATATTTCAGAAATAGCTTTTCCTATGTACGGCACTTCAAAAACATTTTTATCTTTCGGTATCAAGACGGCCCCTTCATCTGCCATGATCACCGGTTTTTTAAACGGATTGGCAGAGCGCGCAAGCTTATCGCCGTGCTTGCCAAAGCGTGTGAATGGCTTAAAATAGATTTTGGC
>QMLW01000240.1 GCA_003646935.1 Deltaproteobacteria bacterium | reverse complement strand
CCGGTGAGACCAACCATTAACATATCACAATACTCCTTGGAGTCTGCCGAGGGCCCCGCCAAATTGATCAATATACCCCTGCCGACCATGACCCCCGACCCCTGACTCCTCCCTCTACCTTTTCTTCAAAAGCACGTACAGGGCTCCGGCTCCCCCGTCGCAGGGGCGTGCGGTCGCAAAGGCGAGAACGATCCTCTTGAGCATACCCCTTCTAAACCAGACCGGGAGTTCCCTTTTTATCGTCGGTTGATGGTCAATCGAACCCAGCCCCCTGCCATGGACGATGAGCACACACCGCAATCCCCTTTGATAGCTCTTGAGGATAAACTCACGCACTACCGCCTCTGCCTCTTTCTTCTTAAGCCCATGGAGATCGATGTAGTCCTGAACGGAGAACTCCCCTCTTTTAAGCCTTTTCATGATCTTGGGTCCCACACCCGGAACCGCCCCTACCATATACTCATCGCTGAACGATATATCCCAGGCAGAGGAATCCTTTACCAAATCAGAGAGATGCTGCCGCACCCGTTCCTCCTGACTTTGTTGGGGATCGGGAAATTCCTCCCTTCTTGAAGGAGATCTCACGATCTTCTTCCTGCCATCGTTTAAGGGCACGACGTCCTTCATGGCCTGCTGAAAGAGATCCTCCTCGCTCTCCTTCACTATCTCACCGGGTGGGCTTGCAGTTAAGTCTGATTCAGAACTCCTATCTGTACCCTTGAATTCCTTCAACTGGTCCTCAAATGGTCGATTGGAGAGCTCATGATCATTCTCAGATCTCTCCCTTGCCGATTCAACCCTTACCCTTCTTCTCTTCCTCCTCATGGTAACATTTGACTTTTTATTTTCTTTTCAATAAATGTAACTATCTTATAGCAGAATCGACAACATTTTAGAAGTGGTATCACATGGCTAGGGCAGATGACTACCGTAGGGCGTATGAGATTGCAAAGGAGGAATTGCAAAACCGAAATCCACACCATGTCTGTCGGGCGAGCGGCGCCCAGTGTATTGAAAAGGGTAAGCAAGTTACCGGCATCAGGCTCAGGTTCTTGAATCGCCCGGTTACCATCGATTGGCCGGATGTTGCATTTCACCAAGAATCCCGTGAGGAAATCCCGATAAAACAGAAGATCCTGGTGCTCCACTACCTAAACGGCTCGAGCAGCGAGGATCTCACAGGTGACTGGATCTCCTACAAGGACATCCCTTCTGCGAGGTTCTATCTCGATGCCTTCAACAGAAGGGTTAAATACCCCTTGGTGACGGCCTTTGGTGAACACCCAGATCGGCTACCTCCCATAGCTAAGGAGCTTTACGGAGCCACCACCTCATCTCTGGGGGATATCTCCGTAGAGGTACAGGCCTTTCCAAAGGTACCCATTACCCTGCTGATCTGGAGAGGTGATGAGGAGTTTCCAAGCGATGGGACAATCCTTTTCGACAGCTCAATCAAGGACATACTCTCTGCGGAAGATATCTCTGAGCTCACCAGCCAGGTCGTATATCCCATGATCGAAAAGGCAAAGTAGATGACAACCATGTTGCCTAACCGGGCAAATGAGAGTACAGTGATGGCCATTTTCAAGGATAAAGACGAAATTGCTTTTTTCCTCTGCTAAAGGTCAGCAGGGGGAAATGTTTATGTGGGCCCGTGTTTGTCTGTGGCAAGTAAAGTTGGTGTGTGAATTATGAAAATCGCCATAAGCGGTAAGGGAGGTGTGGGCAAGACCACCCTTGCTGCCTTTCTGATCAAATCGCTCCAGCAACGGGGCATGTCGGTGCTTGCCATAGACGCTGATCCGGATGCGAACCTTGCCCTGGCCTTAGGAGCGAAACATGCAGGAGAGATCACGCCTATCTCAGAGATGAAGGCGCTCATCGAGGAGAGGACCGAGACCAAGATCGGCACTATGGGGGGCTTCTTCAAGATGAACCCCAAGGTGAGCGACTTGCCTGAGAAGCTGTCCATCGATGTCGATGGTGTGAGGCTGATGGTATTGGGAGGCGTGAAGGCGGCGGAGGCAGGGTGCATCTGCCCCCAAAGCGTGCTCTTGAAGGTGCTCGTCACCCACCTGATGCTGGCCAGAGACGAGGCAATAGTCCTGGATATGGAGGCCGGCCTTGAACACCTGGGAAGGGGAACGGCACGAGCTGTGGATAAAATGATCGTGGTAGTGGAACCTGGTAGAAGGAGTGTGGAAACGGCTCGCCAGATAAAGAAGCTATCCCAGGAGCTGGGAATTAAGAATCTTCTCATCGTAGGCAACAAGATCAGATCGGAAAGGGACAGGGATTTCCTGCTCACCGAGATGAAGGATTTCAAGTTGCTCGGTTTCCTGCCCTTCACGGAGAGAATCATCGAGGCGGACCTCGATGAAGCACCGCCCTATGAGAAAGACCCTCAGGGCATGGAAATCGTATCAGAAATGGTAGGGAGTTTTTTCACCTAAAGGAGTAATCCTATCGCTAAGGATACCTAAAGATGGAACACAGGGTTCACAATTTCTATGCAGGGCCTGCGGCATTGCCGAGGCCGGTGTTGGAGGAAATCAAGGAGAACTTCCTCAGCTTCCGGGGCTCAGGCATGTCCATCACCGAGATAAGCCATCGCTCAGACCTGTTCGATGAGCTCTTAGATGACACCATCAACAGGGTGAATCGGCTGTTGGGCTTGAATGAGGGCCATCACGTCCTCTTTATCCAAGGCGGTGCGAGCCAGCAATTCTGCATGATTCCCATGAATCTCGCCCTTCCGGGTAAACCCATTGACTATATTAATACCGGGGTCTGGTCAACGAAGGCCATTAAAGAGGCTCGGATCCAGGGTAAGGACGTGAGGGTCATCGCCACATCCGAAGACAGAGATTTCTCCTATGTGCCGGTTGACTACACGGTGGACGGAGATGCATCGTACCTGCATTTTACCTCCAACAACACCATCATGGGCACCCAATGGCAGCAGTATCCTGATGGAAAAGGCGTCCCGTTGATAGCAGATATGTCCTCCGATTTCATGAGCCATCCGATCGATGGAACACCATTCGGGATGATATACGCGGGCGCCCAGAAGAACATCGGCCCCTCAGGTCTCGCCATGGTGATAATCAGGGACGATATGCTCGAAAGGGTCCCCGATGACCTTCCCACGCTGCTCAAGTACACGACCTTTCATGACCACAAGTCGCTGTTCAATACGCCTCCCACCTTTACCATTTACGCAATCAATCTGGTGCTCGCTTGGCTCGAGGAAACGGTGGGGGGATTGGAAGAAATAGAGAGGAGAAACAGGCAAAAGGCCTCCTTGATCTATGAGCTCATCGATAATAGCGAGATTTACCACGGCATAGCAGAACCGGCCAGCCGTTCTTTGATGAATATTACCTTCCGATTGCCGGACCCGAAATCAGAGCAGCGGTTTCTCGCCGAGGCCCAAAACAATGGATTCATCGGCCTCAAAGGACACCGCGCCATCGGCGGCTGCCGGGCTTCCATCTATAACGCCGTCACCATCGATAGCGTGAAAAGCCTCGTTGCCTTTATGGAGGAATTCGAAAAAACCTGCAGCTAACACAATGGGAAAAAGACACATAATCGCGGATCTCATAACGTCATCTGATCTCGGATCAGACGTCACGGTTATGGGATGGGTCAAGACCAAGAGGGAGTCAAAGGGCGGATTTTCCTTTCTTGAGGTAAATGACGGCTCCACGATCAAGAATATCCAGGTGATAGCCGATGATCAACTCCCCAATTACACCCAAGAGGTCGTGAAGCTCACCGTTGGCTGCTCGGTTATCGTGAAAGGCACTCTCGTGGAGTCCCCGGGCAAGGGACAAAAGGTGGAGGTCCATGCCAAAGAGGTACGGGTAACCGGCTGGGCCGATCCCGATAGGTATCCGCTGCAAAAAAAGAGACACTCATTCGAATATCTCAGGACCATAGCCCATCTGCGCCCGAGAACCAATACCTTTGGGGCGGTGGCTCGAATACGAAACGCCATGAGCTATGCGATCCATCGCTTTTTCCAGGAGAGGGGATTTATCTACGTTCACTCCCCGATTATCACGGGCAGCAATTGTGAGGGTGCCGGTGAGATGTTTCAGGTGACCACCCTTGACCTACAGCGTCTGGCACATGGTGAGGGCGAGGTTGACTTTCGGGAAGATTTCTTTGGCAAACCGGCCAGCCTCACCGTGAGCGGACAACTGGAGGCGGAGATCTACGCCCTTGCCCTGGGCAAGGTGTACACCTTTGCCCCCACGTTCAGGGCGGAAAACTCCAATACCTACCGACACCTCGCGGAGTTCTGGATGGTAGAGCCCGAGAT
>QMLW01000239.1 GCA_003646935.1 Deltaproteobacteria bacterium | reverse complement strand
GATGCGGACTTTGTGTGCTCGATTGTCCCAAGAAGGCCATCGCTCTTAAGGACAAAAAGGCTGTTATAGGCGATGAATGCGTGGACTGTGGTGCCTGCCTTAAGGTGTGTCCGGTTGAAGCCCCTGTTTTGGAGGAGCAGGTAAAGTCGGGATGTGTTACCTGTGAGGCATGTCCTATTACATGTCATATTCCAGAAGGGAAACTGGGTGCCTGCGGGAGATATCGGAATGAAGATGGGGAGGTGGTAAGAAACATCCCCCTCCATTTTGAGGAAGATGTCGTTGATATCGTTGGTCCGAGCCCTGATCCTGCTATTCAACGACCTCTGATAACCGCTATCGGTGCTGGAACTACGTATCCGGATTACAGGCCGTCTCCTTTCATCGCTAGAGAACATGTGGATGAAGTGGATGTTGTCACTTCAGTGAGTGAAGTCCCTCTTTCCTACAGCGGTGTCAAGCTCAAGATAGACACAGATCTTTCCATCGGTGAAGAGAGATCGCCGGTACTCTTTGAGAAGCGGGAGGTAGGACACCTGTGCACCGAAGAGTATGGGTCAAAGATCTTGTCGATCGGCGGTGTAAATCAGTTGACGAGCGAACACGGTATGGCTACAGCCCGCTGTATCTCTGAATTAGCAAATCGACATCGCCTCAATCTTAGAATAGAGGGAGGTGCACGATTAAAAGTACAGGTTGGCCAGGCACCTATTATTAATGGTGAATTAGTTGAAAATATGAGGGTTGGTTGCGGTAGCGCCACAGTCGGTCTATTTGCACCATCTTTCAAGGAGGCAGCAGATGAGGTTATTGTTATAGATTCCCATATTACGAGCCTTTTTACTGAGCACACTGCAGGGACATACTTGGGCACAAGGCGGAGCGGTGTTCGCCTGAAATTCAAGAAGAGCACCCCAGGCCGATACTTCGGCGAGCACGGCAATGGCTGGGGCGGGACTCCTATCGAAGACCCAAAGGATATTATAGAAGCTGTGGACATGGCCATTGCTTATGCTGGGATGACTATATTGATCACAGAGACAACCGGCCGAAAAGCTGCCATGTATAGGGTATTAAAAAACGGCGCTTTGGAAGAGATCCCCTTATCACCCAAGGCGCATGAGTTGATAGAGATGATTCAGAACCACTGCGAGCCATCACGGGTCTCAGGACTCTACGTGGGAGGTTCTGGCGGAAGTTGGAGGGCAGGCGTAAGCACGTACCCAATAAAGTTAACCCGGGCCGTTCATGAAAAGCGTGCGGTGATAACCGTGGGAGGAGCTCCCAGCTTTATCTTGCCCGGTGGGGGAATAAATTTTCTCGTAGATGTAGAAAAAGTGAAGGCAGGTGTCTTTTCATGGATTCCCACTCCGGCCACGGTGGCACCTATAGAAGTAACCATGAGGCTTGATGATTATAAACAAATTGGCGGCCATCTCGGATCAATCAGGACTCTGAGAGAGCTAAGGGAGCATTTTAACCGAGTAACACAATGACCAGCGTTCGTTTACTAAAAGAGGGGTTGGCTTTAGTCGATTCCGGGCCCCTTCATATGACGGTTCAAGTTTCTGAGAAAGACACTCCCCTATCGGATTTGGCTGAATCTGGAGCGCTCTTTGCCCTTGATATCCTGAAAGGGCAATCAGACTTCTTAGCTGTGATCAAACAAGAGGCAATGCATCTCTCGGCAAGCCGGTTCTACCCCGAGGTGGTCAACAGCATGATACGTGCCTCTCAAGCTATGAATGATCCTGGGCTTACCCCTTTAGCCGCCGTAGGAGGAGCGGCATCGGATATGGTGGCCGACTATGTAGCCAGGCGGGGCGGTACGAAGATCATTGTTAATAATGGCGGGGATATTGCTATTCGGCTAAGGGAAGAAGAGACAGCAACCGTCGGACTTCGTCTGGATTCTACCCGGCCGGATTATGACTATACTGCCTTGATCGATCGGGATTGTGGGGTTTGCACCAGTGGATTGAGGGGGCGGAGTTTTACCCTTGGGGTGGCTGATGGAGTTACGGTGATGGCGGATCGGGCAGCAATAGCTGATGCAGCGGCTACATTCCTTGGGAATAAAACTACGGTGGATTCTCCTAGGGTAACAAGGGTTCCGGCGGAATCCCTGTATCATGAGACTGATCTTATGGGTGTTGCCGTTACCCATTCGGTAGGCGCGTTATCGGAGAAGGAAATAAGCACAGCCCTGAGGGCCGGCAGGAGAGAGGCCATTAGATTGCTGAATAAACAGTACATTATGGGTGCCGTTATATCGGTTAAAGGGCATATGGATACATTGGGATACTTTGTACAGGCCCTGCGAACGGTGCACCCTTCGGTCGCCTCAATCGGAAGATGGGACTACCTTAAGGCGCCTTATGATTGTCATAGTGAATCGAACTCCAGTGCATCCTGGGCTTAAGCCTGTCTTTAGTATCTCGATCATCTAAAGGTATCATTCCATGGCACCAAACACGTTGAATTGATCAGAAAGGAGGATGTAGTATGTCGAAGACATTACTAAAAAACATTGGTACGATATTGTCTGGGGATATCGCTAGTCCGGTTTTAGAAGGTGATTCCATTCTTATCGATGGTCCGAACATTGGTGCTGTCGGAAAGGAGGGAGACCTCAGTACGGCCGATATAGAACGGGTTATTGATTTCAATGGCGCCACCGTCGCACCGGGTCTCATCGATTCACATTGTCATGTTTGTGTGGGAGACTACACACCGCGCCAGTTTGCAACTAATTTTATTGAGGGAGAGCTTCACGGCGGTGTTACAACAGTTGTCTCTGCCGGGGAAGTCCACTATCCTGGACGTCCAAAAGATGCTGTTGGAGCAAAGTCTCTGGCCATTCTGTCTGCCAAGACCTACACAAATCTCCGACCTGGGGGTGTTAAGGTAATCGGTGGCAGCCTTATATTGGAAAAAGGGCTCACTGAAAAGGACTTTGAGGAGATGGCAAAGGAAGGAGTGAGGGTTGTTGGCGAGATTGGTCTGGGGAGCGTCAAGCAACCGGAGGATGCAGCACCCCTTGTGAAGCTGGCAAAAAAACATGGAATGACCGTGATGATGCATACCGGTGGAACTTCTATCCCGGGAAGTACTACGGTTACAGCAGCAATGGTGAAGGCTACCGATCCGGATATTGTTTCTCACCTGAATGGTGGGCCAACAGCGATTCCGCTGTCTGAGGTAGAAATTTTAATCAAAGAAACGAATCTTTTTCTTGAAATTGTCCAGTGTGGTAACCCACTTGTTGCCATTGAGGCAATCAAGATGATAAAGCAGAACAAGGCAATGAGCCGGGTGATTATAGGAAACGATATGCCATCAGGAACTGGGATTATATCCCTGGGTATATTGAGAACGCTGAATTTGATTTCTTCCATCGGTGGAATTTCAGGACCTGAGGCTGTTGCTATGGCAACAGGAAACACGGCACGATGCTATAAACTCAATCGAGGTTTGATCAAGGAAGGATATGAGGCAGACCTTATCATGATGGATACACCAATGGGCTCAGTTGGTAAGGATGCTGTTGGCGCCATTGAGGCCGGGGATATCCCAGGGATAGGACTGGTTATGGTGGATGGTGTGGTAAAGGCACAGGTAAGTCGCAACACACCACCGCCAGTAAGAAAATGCATGATAGTCGGGCCTGAACAATCGATCGGATAAGGGAAGTCATAGAGGGCAAACTAGTTCATAATGATCAAAATCCCAATGCTCTAAACTAATAGGTATTTGCCCAGTGCAACTCAGCTTTGGGCTGTTTCGAATTTTGAACATTTGAATTTGGATATTGTTTCGAGTTTAGGATTTAGGATTTCGAATTTCAGAGTTTTATTTTCCCACAGAAACCAGCCATAAATGTTAAGATCTTCAGCTATGAAAACATTTATATAGGAGAAGGTTATGGAAATTAGAAAGACAGTGACCATTGTGGAAGAAACCAGAAAAGAGATGGGGAAAGATCTTCCGAAACCCGTAAGAAAGGCCGCTGCTATAGCAGTCATAAAAAACCCATTTGCAGGAAGATACCAGGAGGATTTGAATGAACTTATCGATGATGGGGAAAAGCTTGGTGATATGTTAGGAAACATGGCAAGGGGGGCCTTAGGAATCTCAAAAGAGGAATGCGAAGGATATGGGAAAGGGGCTGTTATCGGCATGAACGGCGAATTAGAGCACGGTCATGCCATCCTGCATCCCAAGTTAGGCGCCCCCTTCCGTGAGGCACTTGGGGGCGGCAAGGCACTCATCCCCTCGGCCGCAAAGATGGGCGGGCCGGGAACAGAGCTTGACGTTCCTACCCATTACAAGG
>QMLW01000238.1 GCA_003646935.1 Deltaproteobacteria bacterium | reverse complement strand
TGTCCAGTCCGACCGGCAGTACCAGGCATGGAATGGAACAAAGGATTGGGCGGACAAGGGGCCGCAAAAAAAGCTCCGCGCTATCTGCAGTTTTCACCCCGAGTCCATTGTACTTGTTGCCGGAGATGACACCGGGATCGAGACCTTTATGGACCTTAAGGGCAAGCACGTCAATATCGGTAATCCCGGCTCTGGCCAGAGGGGTAACTCCACGGATGCCCTTGCGGCCTGCGGTATTGACTGGAAAACGGATATGAGGGCTGAAGGTCTCAAGGCAGACGAGTCCGCCAAGTTCCTTCAGGATGGACGGATCGATGCGTTTTTCTATACGGTAGGTCATCCTAATGGTTCCATCAAAGAGGCCACATCCGGAAGGAGAAAGGTGCATTTCGTTCCTGTCACGGGCCCATGTATCGATAAGCTCGTTGCCAAGTGGCCGTACTATGCAAAGGCCTATATCCCGATAAAATTTTACCCAATGGCGAGAAACAAGGAGAATGTTGATACCTTTGCGGTGAAGGCCACCTTTGTGACCAGCGCTGATATTCCTGATGATGTTGTCTATGCCATCACCAAGGAGATATTCGACAATCTAGAGGACTTCAAGAAACTTCATCCCGCCTATGGCGTGCTCACCAAGCAGAATATGCTCGAGGCATTGAGCGCGCCCATTCACCCGGGTGCCATGAAGTATTACAAAGAGGTAGGCCTGAAATAAAGCTAAAAAGGGCGTGGCATTAGCCACGCCCTTTTTCATTTGGTCTTTATGGCAAGAAATCTTAATCTTCCTCCAATGCGTATAGATATCCTCTCATGTCCGACGTGCATTTTCTCCGGACACACTAAATGTTCGTCAGAAGAAACTTGACTAAGCTGATTGTCAACTTCTTTAATATTGAGTCCGCAGAAGTAAAAGCAGACCATCAAGTTTCTCGTTTAAGAAAGATGTGAACCAATGCTACCAATAACTGAGGATTTATAAGCATGGAAAAGCCCGACATACATAGAAACAACGAGGTTGATGAAGGGGCTGAATCAGCCCGGAGGATTGCTGAAGAGGCGGAATTTGGTTCAAGGAGACTTTCGGGAATACCAAGATATATCATCCCCTGTATTGCGGGAGCCTGGTCGCTCTTTCAATTATCCCTTCCTGAAGTCCTTATTCTGGATTCCGTCTATGTCCGCGCCATTCATTTGGCCTTTGCTATTACGCTGGTCTACTTGAGTTATCCCGCATTTAAGAAGAGGGAGTTCAAGGGCATCTTTTCATTCCTGTCGGTGAAGAACAGAATCCATATAATTGACTACATATTGGCTGCCCTTGCGGCGTATGCAGCACTCTACCTTGCGCTCAATTACGCGGAATTGGCTCATAGGCAGGGGGCACCGATCCTTGAGGATATTGTTGTGGGGGTTGTGCTTGTCGTCTTACTTCTAGAAGCGGCTAGACGATCGCTGGGTCCATTCCTGGTGATCGTGGCATGCCTCTTTATCTTCTATAGCTTCTTCGGGCCATATATGCCCGCGGTGATCGCCTTCAAGGGGGTTTCATTCAGCCGCTTCATGAGCCAGATGACTATCTCCACCGAGGGAATCTACGGTATTCCACTGGATGTTTCGGCTATGATCGTGTTTCTCTTCGTCCTGTTCGGCTCAATGCTGGATAAGGCGGGCGGTGGGAGGTTTTTCATTGATCTCGCCTTTTCCCTTCTGGGGCGTTTTAAAGGTGGCCCGGCAAAGGCCGCGGTTCTGGCGAGCGGCATGACCGGGCTGGTTTCAGGATCGAGCATAGCCAATACCGTCACAACGGGTACCTTCACCATACCCCTCATGAAGAGCGTGGGTTATCCGGATTATAAGGCTGGTGCCGTGGAGGTGGCCGCAAGCACGAACGGGCAGCTCATGCCGCCCATCATGGGTGCAGCTGCCTTTATCATCGCGGAGTACTGTAATGTGTCCTACTTTGAGGTGGTGAAAGCGGCCTTTATACCTGCCATCATCTCCTATATTGCCTTGATATACATCACCCATTTAGAGGCATCAAAGCTCGGCCTGAAGGGTCTATCGAAAGACCAGATACCTCGCTTTTTCAAAACACTTGTGGGAGGACTTCACTTCTTGATCCCCCTGTTTTACCTCATCTACGAGCTGATGATCCTCCGCCATACGCCGCAGCTTGCCGCGTATCGGGCTATTGAAGTGTTGGCCGTCCTATTGGTGTTGCAAAATTTGATCAGGGCCTACATCGCGAAGGAATCGCTATGGGGTGCATTCAAGCTCAGCCTTCGGCAGCTCTGGGAAGCATTAGTGGCAGGTGGCAGAAACATGATGGGAATCGGTGTGGCGGTTTCAACCGCCGGCATTATCGTTGGAGTGGTGGCTATGGGTCTTGGGGGACTCATTGTTGAGGTGATTGATACCATAGCCGGAGGAAATTTGGTGTTTTTGCTTATCATTACCGCTATTGCGAGCCTTATCCTGGGGATGGGGCTGCCGACAACGGCCAACTACATCGTTATGGCTTCATTGACGGTACCGGTTATCATTCAGCTCGGTGAGGATTATGGTCTGGTGATCCCGGTGATTGCGGCCCATCTCTTCTGCTTTTTCTTCGGTATCCTGGCTGATGATACCCCGCCTGTGGGCCTGGCGGCCTATGCAGCATCGGCCATTGCGAAGTCACCCCCAATTCGCACGGGGATTCAGGGCTTTACCTATGACATCCGGACAGCCTTGCTTCCGTTTATGTTCGTCTTTAATACCGACCTGCTCTTGATCGGTATTACATCCCTTTGGCATGTTGTCACGATATTTATCACGGGTGTTTTAGCGATGTTTGCCTTTTCAGCCCTCACCCAGAATTTCTTTATCGCCAGAAACAGGATTTACGAAGCTATTCTTTTGGCGGGGGTAACCCTTATCTTATTCCGGCCATACGTGTTTATGGATTGGCTGCACTTCGGAACCAAATTTACGTGGTATGTGATAGGGGCGGCATTGTTCGGTTTCATTTATCTAATTCAATGGCCACGGGCAAGGGCGTTGGCCAAGACACAAGCATAAGTGGCCAGATGGAGGGTAGGACTATGTTACCAGCAATAAAGAATATCCTATATGCCACAGATCTCTCAAAGAACTCCGCCTTTGCATTCCGCTATGCCATGAGCTTGGCTGACTCATTGGATGCGAAGATCACTATTGTCTACATCCTCCCCATGATCGATTCGGCAATGGAGGTACCCATCATCAGTCAAATGGGAGAGGACCAGTACTATAAACTGATGGAGGAACGATCCAGGGAGACTATCGAGAAGATAAAGGAATTATTACGGGAATTTACCAGAAGGGAACTAAAAAATGCCAAAAAACACGAGGAGCGGGTTTCCTCTATCCTTGTTCATGAGGGAGATACCGTGAATGAAATCTTGAAAACCGCGGATAAAATAAATTGCGAGCTTATTATCATGGGGGCTCATGGAAAGGGAATATTGGGCCATACGTTTCTGGGCACGATACCCGACAAGGTACTGAGGAGGAGCAGAATACCCGTCCTTGTGGTTCCCATACCCAAGGATGCTACTGATATTGACCTATGATATCTGGTCTTGGTTGGTTAAACCGTGTTAATTCCTTTAGGGAGATGGAGATGATTAAGAACATTTTTCTGCTTTCAACATTAGTTTGTTTTACCGTCTTCTCTTCTTATAGCAGAGCTCATTCTGGAGAGCGTTTCATAGACAACGGCGATGGAACCGTAACGGATACACGGACTAATTTGATGTGGGCAGCCTCTGATAATATGGGGGATATCAGTTGGCATAATGCAAAGATATACTGCGAAAATCCTCCCATTGCAGGATATAGGTATTCCGATTGGCGAATGCCAACCATTGAGGAGCTCCGAACTCTTTATGACAAAAATCGAGAGAGATATGAGGCCGACTGCGGGTTAAGAGTAAGGATTCACCCCAAGTTTAGGCTAAGCTGTGCCTGGGTTTGGTCTTCAGAACACAAGGCTATTTCAGCATATGCCTTTAGCTTTAGAAAAGGCTACCAGTATTCAACGCTCATGATGGATAGCAAACACTTTAGGGCCCTACCAGTAAGAGATTTGAAGTAAGCGATCTC
This sequence comes from Deltaproteobacteria bacterium, assembly GCA_003646935.1. Classification (GTDB taxonomy): domain Bacteria; phylum Desulfobacterota; class DSM-4660; order Desulfatiglandales; family B25-G16; genus B25-G16. The sequence continues at coordinate 291 of QMLW01000238.1, read as the reverse complement.
TACGTTTCATTGCTTTTGAGTAGATTACCGGATTGAACCCTGCTTTGGAAAAACGTAAGCTTGCTACAGCAGACTGAGCAAAATATCTACTCGAAATCCTAAAAGGGAGAATAAGAAGGAGGCTCTATGGAAAGATCTCTGGAATACGTATTTAATCCTCGATCGGTGGCGGTGATCGGCGCCTCTGAGGTGCCTGGAAAGGCCTCTGAGAGGAGGACGAGGAGCCTTATCGAGGGGGGATACAGGGGAGATATCTACCTGATTAACCCCAAGAGATCCGAGCTCTTTGGA
>QMLW01000237.1 GCA_003646935.1 Deltaproteobacteria bacterium | reverse complement strand
TAGTATAGCAATCCTACGTTCTCGGAAAGGAGGAGACGATGGCCTCGGGTTTTAATGCGGATGAGGTGTTTGAGGCGGCGATTCGGATCGAGGAAAACGGCGCCGCCTTCTATCGTAAGGCCGCTGACTTGCAATCAGATCCAAAAAACCGTGAGTTTCTCGAGAAATTGGCTGCGATGGAGGATGGCCATAGAGTAACATTTGTGGAAATGCGGAAAGCGCTTACCGATCAGGAAAAGGCTGGAACGGTATTCGATCCACAAGACGAGCTATCGCTGTACCTATCGGCAATGGCTGACACACATGGCGGCGAGGGCAGTCCGTCCGCTGCGGATTCTCTCGCGGGCACCGAAACCATGGAGGATATACTGCATACGGCCATTGGCCTTGAGAAGGAATCCGTCCTCTTTTACCTCGGCCTCAAGGATATGGTGCAGCCGAAATACGGCCTTGAGAGGATCGACGAGATCATACGGGAAGAGCGAAGCCACATTGCCCAGCTGACCAGCCTTCTTGGCAGCTTGAAAACCGGATAGCGGACAGGGTCTTCTTGGTGCATCCCCTACTCCTGAGGGCGGAGAAGGAATATGGGCCTTGCCTTTACCCCGAAAGGGGCCTGAACCATCGGAAAGACAGACATGATAGATTTCCTTGAGAGCCCGCTCCTGACGGGAGAATGCCCCAATATGCACAAGGCTGCCATTGGCGAGGCAGCCGTTCTCCTGGAGTTTGCGCAGGCCAGCGCTTACCTTACGACCATGGGGAAAGGCCCGCCGAGAATCTTGGTAACCAGGGAGATCGATTGGTCATGGGCTCGGATCGCAGAGCGCTTCGTTGGCGTGATTACAGACAGGGGAACCCGCATATCCCGGGGATCCGAGGTTCTCATGATAATGGATAAGCCGGTGGTATTGGGTACAAAGACGGCAACGGAGGTCCTTCGTGCCGGCGACAAGTTGCACATCGTGTGCATCGGAAACGAGGCCTTCGTTCATTGGATACGATAGCAACAGCATACGGTGGTGATGCAGCCCCCTGCACAACTAACTCGGGTAGCATACCCAGGCGCAATGGATATGCCATGGTCGTTGAATTCCTCCGCGTTCACCAGGCTTCTCTCTGGTTGATTGGAACGCTCTCGCTCATAGTGTTTGTGGGAACCCTTGTGGCAATTCCCATGCTGGTAATCCATATCCCCGCGGATTACTTCACGCGCCGCAGAAGAAGCTCGGATGGCTCGCCTAAAGGGTATTCAGCGTTTCGCCTCGGAAGCCTGGTTGTCAAGAATATCGTGGGCGCCATCTTTCTCCTTGTCGGTATTACGATGTTGATATTGCCCGGACAAGGCGTTATCACCCTGCTGATCGGCATAATGCTTCTGAACTTCCCCGGGAAATTCGCGCTCCAACGGCGCATCATTGAGCAGCAATCCGTGCTCCATGCTGTTAACTGGATGCGCCTGAAGGCGCGGAAGCCGGCGCTCAAGCTCCCCCGAAAAGGCCCTCAGGGAGATCCATGAAGTCCTGCAGGTGATCTTGTAACAGCACGCTTAGAAAATGCCGGAAACTAGGGACGTGATGAATACCGAGGTGGCAACGAGAATGGCCATCACGCTCATCGAAGGCCGGCCTTGAAAGGAAAAGGAGCGCATATGCGGTTCGTGAAATACCATGCCCTCGGCAATGACTACATCGTGTGGGATCCGGCCAAGGCCGGCGAGGAGCTCTCGGCCTCACAGATGCGATTGCTTTGCCACCGAAACTACGGCGTGGGATCCGACGGGGTCCTCGTTGGCCCGCTCGAGACCTCGGGAGATGTCTTTTCGGTGCGCATCTTCAACCCCGACGGAAGCGAGGCTGAAAAGAGCGGAAACGGATTGCGAATCTTCTCCCGGTACCTCTGGGATCAGGGTATGGTGCGGGACAAGCCCTTCACCATAGGCACCCTAGGAGGCGAGGTGAGGGCCCAGGTGCATAAAGGAGGGAAGGATGTCACTCTGGACATGGGCACGCTCAGCTTTGACAGCACCCTCATACCCGTGGAAGGGCCGCCACGGGAGGTAATAAACGAGACCATCCTCGTGGAAGGCGAGGAGCTCCGTTTCTGCGCCGCCACGGTCGGGAATCCGCACTGCGTTATTCTCCGCGATGAGCTGAGCGCAGAGGAGACAAAGAAATGGGGGCCACTGATCGAAGTCGATCCTCGGTTCCCGAACCGCACCAATGTCCAGTTCGCCAAGATCCTGGACCGCGGGAACATCCAGATCGAGATCTGGGAGCGAGGGGCCGGCTATACGCTGGCCTCGGGAACCAGCAGCTGTGCTGCCGCCGGCGTAGCCCACAAGCTCGGCCTTTGCGATCCCCGCGTTTCCGTTCACATGCCCGGGGGAACCATCGACATTGCCATCTCAGCCGAATTCATGATCTCCATGAGAGGGCCTGTCACCAGGGTCGCCGAGGGCACCATCTCAAGGGAACTGTTTACCCAACAACTCCTAGAAGACTGACTAGATACAATAGCATGGGCACGCACTCACGGAATCTCTCGCTGGCAGTACTTCCCGAGCGCCTGGCAATATGTGTGCGTTCGCCGGATGAACCGCTCCCCGAGTTCATCACTCGTTGTCCGCTCTTCTCTATCACCCGCACCCATGAGAAGGTATCCCTTGTGCTGCCCGAGGAGGTGGTGCCGGTCGACTGGAAGGCGGAAAAAGGGTGGCGCTGTTTCAAGGTTTTGGGCTCCCTCAAGCTCAACATAACGGGCGTTCTGGCCTCGCTCACCTCCTGCCTTGCCGATGCGGGCGTGAGCACCCTTGCGATATCCACCTTTACCACGGACTACCTGCTCGTGAGGTAGGGCGACCTGGACAAGGCCCACAGGGCATTGTCAGCACTCGGGTACGAGGTGCAATGAGGTTCGTCCTCCTTCAGGATCGCGATGATGATATCAAAAGCTGATCACCGCCATGATCCCGATCCCTCCTGCCACAGGCCTAGGACAGATCAGGGCTTGTCCCTCCCCGTTTTCACGCCTTTCCGCGCATGAGGCAGCGACATAGGCGGTCCACCAGCCCAGCGCCGCCTGCGAGAAATAGTGACAGTTATCGTTTATCCTCGAGAATCCACAGAGCATCGATCCCAGGAAGAGGGAGTATTTCACATATCGGTTCTCCGTCATGGTAGCAGCAGAAAGAAAGGGAACGGCCCCCATAAAGCTGTGTCCGCTCACCCCGTTATTGTCGTTGAAGGGCCTCCAGCGAGAATCATCCTCCTTTGGCCTTGAGGCCCCTATGCCCTTTTGGAGAAACAGCATGGGCGGGGCCCCCACGACAATCGCCCTCAATGATCTTCTTCCCCACTCCCCCGTGAAAGAATCCCGCTGATTGCCCTCTGTGAGCTTTCCAAGGAGGGCTGCTCCCGCATAGAGGGGGATGGTAATCGCCCCCTCTCCGAAGGGCTTCACCGATTCGGACAGCTCATCAGTGTCCTCGTCCCTCAAGGACTCCTGCACCCAGCCCTGGATTTCTCCGTCCATCGAGGTATTGGCCACCACCCCTGCGAGCCCCATGCCTAACGTCGTTTTCTTCAGGCTCTCCCACGAGTAAAAGCACCGATAGTCTCGATACACGGTATCCCGTGCCCGTGCGACCATTCCCTCGGCCTTGGCCTTCGCACGCATGCCCGATGGGAACACCAACATGGCCAGCACCAGGGATAATACCCACGGCTTTTGCAACCCCACTCCCACGGGCAATCCATCAATGGCGCGTGGTTTCACTAAAAACACCGTTTATAGCCAGGAAACATGCACGGGAGAACCCGATTCGATGCCTTCAACCCGAAAATCCTTCTCTTGTAAAGGATTCGCTCACCTTATGCACTACCACGATGTGCCGGGTGTCCACGGTGATAGCCGAGGGCATAGGCAATTCCTCCCAGGAAGCTCGTTGCAACCTGTACGGAAAAAAAGAGGATCCCGAGGCACAGAGCCTGTTCCGGCTGAATCCCCTTGATCCCCAGGAAATACACGAAGGTTCCCTCCCTCACCCCAATGCCGCTAAGGCTGATGGGAATCGCCGTGCCGATGTTGATTAACGGGAGGCTGGCGAAGTAAAAAACCAGAGGGATCTCAATGCCGATCCCCCTGCCCAGAAGGGCAACGGCTCCCATACCCAGTGCCTGGAGACAGAACGATAACCCAAGCACCACCAGGATCTTCCGCGGCCTCTGCCAGAGAACGAGCACACCGCTCACGCGTTGCGCGAGCGTGGGCCAGAGGTTGCGCATGATTCCCTGGAAAAACGGCAAGCCAACGAGCCCGCACACGATAACGACGCCGCCGATCCACAGCGCCGTGACGAAATGGCCGGGCAGGATATCCGGCCTGAGCGCGACCGCCCCTGCACCCAGGAGCACCATAGCTACAAGGCCGAAGAGTCGGTCGCCCACCACGCTGTAGGCGGCCATCAGC
>QMLW01000236.1 GCA_003646935.1 Deltaproteobacteria bacterium | reverse complement strand
CTCTTGACTCGCATACCTCTTTAGCGTGAAGATACACTACCGGGCGGCTGACTAAACCTTACCCGGGAGGGCCTGGGCTTTCACCTCCCCTCTCAACGATGAACCAGAGCCAGGTTCGACCGGAATATTGGAATGATGGAATAATGGGTTCTGGGAAGATGGGTGAGAGGGTGAACGTGTAATGAACAGGGCGAGGGATTGGCAAGATTCCTGGTGAAAAGGAGGCATTACTATGAGTAATTTCCTTATTCGAACCAACATTTTCACCCCGTTAAATAGGGAATTAGTAAATACCCGTATTTGTAGGCCACCTGAAGTGAATAGTAATGGCTCGTTTGTCAAGAATCACAACATTTAACGGGGCAGGTATTCCACCATTCCATTATTCCATCTGGACTACATGAAAGATGTTCCATTGAAAATCCCGCTATTTCAATAAGTTGTAGAATTAGATGGGACTCAAAAAATCCCCTTGTTACTACATAGGAAGCAACTCGGCGGTAATATGTGCATCTCACCTAAAGGCTGTATTGAGCCTCAAATGATCGTATCTCTGGGAAACCAATAAGGCTATTAAACTCCTCAAAGCCCATCATCTCATCAAGAAGTCCCTGGGTGCCCCCCTCAGACTTCAATGACTCCATTGCCCGTTGCATCGCCCTAGCTGCCATAAGGAGGCAGGTAACCGGAAAAATCGCGATCTTAAAGCCCATCTCTTCGAGTTCATCTATCTTTAATAACGGACTCTTCCCTCCTTCGACCATATTGGCCATGGTGGGCTTCTCAAAGCTCCCGGCAATATCCCTCAGTTCTTGTTCAGTCTGGGGAGATTCAATAAAGATTATATCTGCACCTGCCTCACCATACATCTTTCCCCTTCTAATGGCCTCCTCTAAGCCCGATACCGACCGGGCATCGGTTCTGGCTATAATCAAGAAATCATCGTTTCTTCTCGATTCAACAGCAGCCTCTATCTTCAAAACCATCTCCCGGGCATCGATTATCCTCTTTCCGCCGGTATGCCCACACTTTTTAGGGATTTCCTGGTCCTCGAGTTGAATGGCAGATGCCCCTGCCCATTCAAATTCCTGTACCGTTCTCCTCACATTTATGATGCCGCCGTAGCCTGTATTGCCATCCGCCAGCAGAGGAAGGTGAACAGCCCCTGCCATATTATGTACCCTTTCAACCACTTCGGTAAAGGTCATGAGCCCTGCATCCGGGAGCCCAAGGTGAGATGCAGATTGTCCGAATCCTGAAAGATAAACCGCCTCAAACCCGGTTTTTTCTATAATCTTCGCCGAGACCATATCAAAGGCAGCTGGCACAACCAATATGGAGTCCCTCCATAAAAATTCCTTTAATCTACCATCAGCCATTTATTCGCCTTTCTGGTGAAATACTAATATTATTCTTCACCCTGGATATACTCTACCACCAAATTCCCAGCTTCTCTAGTGCCTATGCCCATCTTTCCAGCATCCATGCTTTTCATATTGTTTTTAATAACCTTCATCACTGCCCTTTCAACAAGCCCGGCAGCCTCCGCCTCACCAAGATGCTCAAGCATCATCTGGCACGCCATAATGGCGGCAAGGGGGTTGATGAGGTTCTTTCCCGTATATTTAGGGGCAGAGCCGCCAATGGGCTCGAACATGGAGGTACCCTGGGGGTTGATATTTGCGCCGGCGGCAATCCCCATCCCTCCCTGGATCATGGCCCCAAGGTCTGTGATGATGTCCCCAAACATGTTATCGGTCACGATCACATCAAATTGCTCCGGGCTCTTAACCATCCACATACAGATAGCATCAACATGAGCATAATCCCTCTCGATATCCGGGTACTCCTTACCTATCTCCTGAAACGCCCTCTCCCACAGATCAAAGGCATAGGTGAGTACATTGGTCTTTCCGCAGAGGGTCAATCTCTTCTCCCTGTTCCTCTTCCTGCAATATTCAAAGGCAAATCGAAGGCACCTCTCCACCCCTCGACGGGTGTTGATGGAGTCCTGGACAGCGATCTCATCTTGGGTTCCCTTTTTTAGAAAACCTCCGGAACCGGCATAGAGTCCCTCTGTGTTCTCGCGCACCACAACGAAGTCAATATGCTCCGGACCCTTATCCTTCAACGGGGTGTCCACCCCGGGATACAGTTTTACCGGTCGAAGATTGATGTAGAGGTCCAGAGAAAACCTGAGGTTCAGAAGGATACCCTTCTCTAGAACCCCTGGTTTTACATCTGGATGCCCGATGGCACCCAGATAGATAACGTCCATTTGGCGGAGCTCTTCGATAGCTGAATCAGGGAGTGTCTCACCTGTGCTCAGATATCTTTTGCCGCCAAAATCGTAAAGGATGAGGTTGTAGTTGATATCCGTCTTCTCAGCCACTGCCTTCAAGACCTTTAGACCCTCTTCGATAACATCCGGCCCGGTCCCATCCCCCGGAATAACACCAATCTCATATGTCTTTCCCATCTAGCTCCTCCTTCTGGCAATATGCTCCATCAACCCCCCGTCATCTATGATCTCCTGCATAAAGGCAGGGATAGGAGAAACCTTGTAGGTCTTGCCAGTCGGTCTATTCCTGATCTCCCCCTTGTCCAAGTCAACATCAAGCTCATGACCACCTTGGATTCCATCAACGGCCTCATCACTTTCTACTATAGGTAATCCCATATTGAATGCATTTCGATAGAAGATCCTGGCAAAGCTCTTGGCGATCACACAGGATACCCCTTTTGCTTTTATGGCGATGGGGGCATGCTCGCGAGAAGACCCGCACCCGAAGTTCGTCTCGGCAACTATCATGTCTCCATCCTTGACCTCCCTGCCGAACCGGGGGCTCTCATCCTCCATGCAGTGTTGAGCCAGCTCCTCTGGATCTGTGACATTCAGATAACGGGCAGGAATAATGGCATCGGTATCTATATTGGGACCGAACTTCCATGCCTTCCCCTTCAGTTTCATCCTCAAGCCTCCTTTCTTTGATTTCAACCTCTTTTGCCCAGCTCCTCCGGACCGCCTATCCTTCCTAAAACCGCCGATGCAGCTGCTATAGCCGGATTAGAAAGATAGACATCGCTCTCTGGATGTCCCATCCTTCCAACAAAATTCCTGTTGGTGGTAGAAATGGCCCTTTCTCCTTTTGCCAGGACCCCCATGTAGCCTCCCAGGCAAGGCCCGCATGTTGGAGGGCTGATCACGGCACCGGCGTCAAGGAAGATATCGAACAGACCCTCCTTCATGGCCTTCCTGAAAATCATCGGAGTAGCTGGGATGATGATCAGTCTGACATTGGATGATATCCTGTGGCCTTTTAACACCCTGGCAGCCTCCCTTAAATCATCTAACCTCCCATTGGTACATGAACCAATCACCGACTGGTCGATAAAGACCTCTTCCACCTCGCTTATGCCTCTGGTGTTGCTGGGGAGGTGGGGAAAGGCAACTTGTGGCTCAATTTTGGAGACATCAAAATCCAGGATTTCAGAATAATGGGCATTCGCATCGCTTGTGTAAAAGTGGTAGTCCCGTTTTGCTCTTCCCTTCACATACTGCTCGGTCATCCTGTCTGGATGGAATATTCCGTTCTTTGCCCCTGCCTCGATTGCCATATTGGCCATGGTAAATCTGCCGGACATGGGAAGATGATCAATGGTCTCCCCAACAAATTCCATGGCCTTGTAAAGGGCGCCATCTACACCTATTCTGCCAATAGTATAGAGGATAAGGTCCTTGCCGCTTACCCATGTCCTCAATTGCCCGTAGTAGATCAACTTTATGGTTTCAGGCACCTTAAACCAGAGCTCCCCGGTAACCATAGCTGCTGCCAGGTCTGTGCTGCCCACGCCGGCAGAGAAGGCCCCCAAAGCACCATAGGTGCACGTATGGCTATCCGCACCAGCTACCAGATCGCCTGGAAGCACGAGCCCTTTTTCAGGAAGCAGTGCGTGCTCAATGCCCATCTCTCCCACCTCAAAGTAGTGAGTCAGTCCATGTTCCCGGGCAAACTCCCTCAATATCTTACACTGCTCGGCTGACTTGATATCCTTGTTCGGGACGAAGTGGTCTGGAACCAGAACCACTTTTTCCTTATCAAATACCCTTTTGGCACCGGCCCTTTTAAACTGCTCAATTGCTATAGGCGCGGTAATATCGTTTCCGAGGGCTATGTCTACCTTCGCATTGATCAGCTGGCCTGGAGAGACCTCCTTACGTCCCGCATGATCTGCCAGGATCTTCTCTGTTATCGTCATCCCCATGTCAATCACACCTCTCTATCTCAGTAATAGTTCGCCATTAATCTAAAAACCCACTCCGGTATAATTGGGCTTTCAATTCTATCCCTGGGGTAATAAGGCTTTATATCTAGAACAGGCGTGCCATCGATGGCATCGAGGCCTTTAACCTTGAGCACATTTTCCCTTGTTTCGATGATCTGTACCGTAGTTACCCCGATCGGATTTGGCCTT
>QMLW01000235.1 GCA_003646935.1 Deltaproteobacteria bacterium | reverse complement strand
TCTCCGAATGGCCGGCGGTCCAGGGAGACTTCGCATCCACGGTGCGTGCCAGCGCGGTCAAGGTACCCCAGTTAAGTAGATCCAGTTCTTCAATCAATTGGGCATTCGACAGGGCCACTGCTACCTGATCGGCCATCTGACGTGCTTGATTCAGATCATCCTGGGCAGGTGGGGATGAATCGGAGGAGCCCAGACTGATAATCCCTTCCAGCTCCCCTTTGATGAAAAGGGGAAGCACCACAAAGGTAGTGAGCCCTCCCTTTGCAAAGGGAAGCAAATGGTAGGGAAGGGCCTCCCCCACGTTGGTTACCATAATCTCCCGCTCGGCCTTGAGCTTTTCCACCTCATCGGGCATGATTATAACGTCATCAACCGCTCTCACGTTATCCTGGTTGCCGGTCCCCACGTACATGCGCGGAGAATTCTCGCTTCTGGAGTTGAGCAGGGTGACGCCCACGAAGTCATACTTGAAGAACTCCTTCAAACGGGTAATCGCGGTGTTCACGATCTTCTCGGTATCCAAGGCTGATAGAACCGCCCGGTCGATCTCCGCCATGGTGGTAAGGGCGTTAAACTGTCGGCCCAGCTGCCGTGCCATATCGTTAAAAGATCCCGCGAGCTCTTCAAACTCATCCCCGCTATTCACCTTCACCCTGGTGTCGAACTCCCTCATAGCTATTTGTTGTGTTCCATCCTTGAGCTTCTCGAGAGGGTCCATGGTTTTTCGAATCTGGATGACGCTCAACAGCAGCACAATCCAGAGGGAAAGGAGAACGATAAGGGGAAATATCTTCTTGAAATAGGCCATGGGGGCCAGGATATGCTCCTTTGATACGCTCATCACCACCGTCCATTGTGGGTACAGGTACTCGGGCTTCAGGAAGATATCCCAAAAACCAGCGAGGTATTCCCCGTCCCCAGCCTCCCACTCGAACCTGCCCGAGGCTGAACGCTTCATTCGAGGCTCCGAACTCTTTGAAAACGATGGGGTGAGCGGGATCGAGGTGTAGATGACATTGCCGGATTTATCCATGACGCATAACTCGGTCATCGCCGGCAGCGTGCTCTGCTCAGTGATGCCCCACAGATACAGGGAGTTTACCTCCCCGCACAGGATTCCCTTTTTAGGCTCCCCGGGATCAACCGCCCTCATGAGGTATACGCGAATACGGTTATCTTCATCCGGCCGGGTTGCCAGGAGTGTTTTTCCGGCATGAAGGTATTTGAGCTCATCTTCGGATACTGCTCCTGGATTCGCAGCAGAGCCGAAAAGGGGAATGCCCTTCCCCGCACCATCGACAAACACCAACCCCCTGAACCGCTTGCTCAGTCGCTCGTGATAATCCTCGGTTGCCCCGAGCATCGAGGCCTTGGAGCCGGTATCAAGGCCCGAGGACAAGACCTTGAGCTCGTTCTCGAGAAAGGTGAGCCTCTCGAAGATGGACATGCCCATCGCCTTGGTCGACTCCCGCAGCCGCTTCCAGCTCTGTTCATAGAGCTGGTCCGTGACCTGGCTGAACGAGATGACCGCCAGGGCCCCAATAGGTACGAGGGCGCAGAAGATAAACAGCATAAGAATCCTGCGTGCAACCTTGCTCTTAAGAAATGAGAGCTCTATATTCATGACGGGTACTCTACCTAATACTCCGAGGCAAGCCCGATGAATCTCCCGTCGTTCGCCCGGATGATATCATCATGGCTGGCCTTGGCCGTGAGGGGCGGCTTGCTCTTGCCGTCCTTTCCCATACTGTAGAGGTCGTAGTCCGTGTTCAGGGGGACCATAAACCGGTCCTTCCGCATCTTGCCCTTTCCCTTGATATTAGCGAAGTTTAGATACCGATAGTTGTTTTCCCACGGATCCTTGAGAGTGCCGCGCCCTATGTCATTGAGCGTTTTCGGGAATTCTCCCTCGTCGAGTTCATAGCCCGCTATCTCCCCCTGCATTATAGCGATCTCTGCGATGGCCTTGGCAGCCCGTGCCTTTTCTATGTAGCTCTGGTAGGCGGGGATCGCGATGCCGGTGATCGTCCCGAGTATGGCGATCACCACCATGAGCTCTATCAGGGTGAAGCCCCCCAGGAGCTTTTTTGACAGCATGCGCCTGCTTTTCCCGAGACAGTATCTTAAAGCCCTTTGCGCCTTGTGTATAAAATACAACATGTAATCTCTACTCCAGGCCCTTTCCACCATCGCGACGGAATCGCATCTCATCTCACGGCATTCGGCTTTAATGCCCCGTGGGAGTAAACCGCTTTCTTTAAATATATCACATAATAGGCATGAATAATAGATTTCACGCATTTGCTATGCCAAAAATGAGTTAAAGGTCAATACTATCCTATTACTTATATAGTTTCTATTTTAGTATCATAAACTTGCAATTGCTTACCCCACATGGTATAAAAAATGCGGTACCATGTTCCTTTAGTATCAAGGAACTACGGCTGTAAAAGCAGGGGGATGCCTAAACGGATAGCCAACTCGGACAGAGGGGCTATTCGTGCAATGTAATTGAAACGAATTTGCTCTGGGCGGAGGCCTCATGAAGCCAAAAAAGAGGATCCTTCTCGGTTTGGCGGTGGGCGTGCTCATTCCCGTTTGCACAGCCCTCGTGCTCCTCCGGCCGGACACGTTCACGGCAGTATGCCTCCTCGTGCTCACCGCACTCGCCTTTTTTATGGCATGGTTGATCCTCAGGGGTCACGTATCCGCTCCGGTCAACTCTATCTCCAGCCAATGGCCGAGCAGGTCGACCGACCCGGACAAGATGGTGGATCGCCTCGTATCAGAAGTTGAGCAGTATATCGTTGATGTGCAGGAAGGCAAAGACCCGCTCTCTGATACGGGTATACGGCAAAACCTGCATCGGCGCCTGTCCTCTATGGTTGAAAAGGCCACCGGGCTTCAAGTGGGCAGCCAAACCCTGGAGGTAACCGTGCTGCTCTCGGATCTGCGGGGATTCAGCGTGATAACAGAGAGTTACTCGCCTCTCGAGGTCGTTGATATGCTGAACCGATATCTCGACCAGATGTGTGCTATCATCTACCGCCACGGGGGCACGGTGGATAAGTTTATGGGTGATTCCATCATGGCCCTGTTCGGTGCTCCCGTGAGAAGACAAGATCCCGTCATGCAGGCCATCAGGTGTGCCGTTGAGATGCAGATCGCCATGGACTCCTTCAACAAGGAGAACCAAGGCCTCGGCCTCCCCACCCTTTACATGGGTATTGGCATCAATACGGGAGAAGTCGTGGCGGGAAAGATCGGCTCCGATCTCCACAGCGAGTACACCGTTATCGGCGAGGAGGTCACCATTGCCTCCCGTATTGAGGCCTACACGCTTCGAGGCCAGATCCTCATCAGCCGGGAGACCTACTCCCGGGTAAAGGACCATGTTCATGTTGCGGATCCGATTAATGTCTCCGTCAAGGGGAGGCGTGAACCAATGCCCTTGTATGAGCTTCTTGAAATTGGAGATCCCTATAATCTTAAGGTGCCGGAGCGCGAGGCCCGACGGAGCCTGCGCGTAGACGTGAACATTCCCTTTAACTTCCAGGTCTGTGAGGGAAAAGTGGTCTATCCTGAAAACCACGAAGGTCGTATTTTGAACATAAGTACCGGCGGCATGTTTGCCGCAACCCTTGACGAGGTAGAGCCTTACTTCAACCTGAAATTCAAGCCCGCATTCACGGCCCTTGGCGAGAGCAGCGATGATATCTACGGTAAGATTCTCAGGGTAAAAGAGGAGGCGGGGCTCTACGAGATGAACATCGAGTTCACCGCAATCAAACCCAAAGACGTTACCGCCCTTAAGCAACTGGTAGATCACGTTGTTCAGGGTTCTTTTGGGCCTGTGACATAGACAGCGGCATGCACCTCTACACATCTATATAGGTTAGGATCTTAAGGTTGATCCGACTGGGGCTCATTAATGTTATGTTTTTGCTAATTTATTTTGGTAATGGTTAGGGTAACGACGCCTGCCCGCCATCGCGAGCGCTCAGGCGAGGCGGGCGGGCCCGTATCGGCAACAGTTAAGGGAATGTAGAAATAAGAAGACGAATGACGTTGCCCTGACCCAGACCTGGCATGCAAGGATTTGGTTTAGAACCACCGATACCAGTATATTTACGAAACAGGATCATATGCCTGTGCCGTCGCGCCTCCCGATCCCGTCCCGGTCTCGGGACGGGGAGGGCGGGCTAATAAACGAAACGGGCATCGTGACCGTAGCCCTTAAATGGTACGCAGAATTTCGTATTTCCTTGCCGACATAGGGTCTCGACAGTTTGAGGCGGAGCTTAACTGGTAGATCAGCGAGTAGGTGCGAGGTGCAATCTATGAATGCCTAAATAGATACACCATAGAAATGCTGAGATACGAAATCTGAAGTAGCTTGCCGCGCTCTAGACCTGAGAACAAGCCGGAAATCTTTGGATATCCTTCAGGTATAAAAGTCGAATGGGCTGTTGCAGGGGAACGCTTTACC
>QMLW01000234.1 GCA_003646935.1 Deltaproteobacteria bacterium | reverse complement strand
TTTTAAAAGCAATGATCCATTTATTAACTTCCCTGTCAAGAGAAATCTTACCAATAAACCACTGCCCCATTTTCTTAAGAACCCCTGTCTGCCGACAGGCAGGCATTATTCCATCATTCCAATTTCCAATATTCCAATTGTGAGCGAAGCGAACTAAGTTCACACTACTCCAGAACTCCATTCCTCCATCTCTCCCTTCTTTATTTTGTGGTCATAACATACACCCCATCCCATTCTGGGGGAGGCGGATTCTTCTTTAGCTTGTGACATCGTTGGATATAGACCTGTGCCGCATAGAGATTTGGGTCCATAGCGGTGATATTTTCGAACACTTGGATGGCATCATCCCATTTTTGGGCCCTATACAGGGAGATGCCCTGATTGAATCGGGTGATGGTCTGATGTTGCACCTCTGGCAGGTCTTTTAATCCCGCAAGGTTATAAATCTTCACGGGTTCTTTCTTTCCCTTCACCCTCACTGAATCCAGCTCCATGCACAGAAATTCGTCTTTCACCCTCTCATAGGTGTATTCGCTGATAATAACATTGGTCTTGTAGCTCTTGTTGGCCCCTTCAAGCCTGGAACCGAGGTTAACGGAGTCGCCCATTACGGTGAAATCGAACCGCTGCTCCGATCCCATGTTTCCGACCATCATGGGACCCGTATTGATACCGATGCCGATATCCATGGGCTTCTTGCCCTCCGCCACCCACTTTTCATTGAGCTTTTTGAGCTCGCGCATCATCTCCAGGGCAGAGCGACATGCCCTACTGGGGTGATCCGGCAGATCGAGCGGCGCCCCATAGATCGCCATAATGGCGTCACCCATGTACTTATCCAGCGTTCCATCATATTTGAACACGATGTCGGTCATCACGGTGAGATATTCGTTTAACAGGTGCACCAACTCCTCGGGGCTCATCCCCTCGGCTATGGTGGTAAATCCCCTGATATCAGAAAACAGTATGGAAAGCTCCTTTCTGTCCCCACCGAGCTTTAGCTTCTCGGGGTGCTTCAACATCTCGTTGACCACGGAAGAGGAAACGTAATAGGTGAACGCGCCCTTGATCTTCCTTCGCTCCCGCTCCTCGGTGAGATATCGGTAAATGGTCAGCGAGATATAGAGGATAACAAGCGCTGCCAGCGGGTATATCATATTGAACCAGAGCCCATGGCTTACAAAGAGATATCTGGCGAGAAATATATAGGCTATGAAAAGGCCTATGGCGAAAAAGATCCCCTTCACGGCGCTCAGGCGAGGAACCACAAACCCCATAAAGATCCCGACGAGTATGATGGCCATGAGGTCGAATATCTTCGTCCATTCGGGACGATCCAGGAATTGGCCTCTCAGGATATTATCGATAACGGTGGCGTGTACTTCAGGGCCGGGATACACCGGTGAGAAAGGGGTATTACGTATATCGTACATGCCCACGGCTGTGGCCCCCACTAACACGATCTTGCCCTTGAATTCTCCTATGGGGTATTTGTTGTTAATGATATCGGTGACGGGGTAGTGAGTGAATGTCTGGGGCGGGCCCAGATAGTTGATCATCATTTGCCCTGTTTCGTTGGTAGGGATGTTGATCGTGCCAAGCTGAACTCCCTCTATCCCATAGGGAGCTACGCGTGCGATGAGCTGAGGCCCGTCTAAGTAATGCCAGATACACATGATTGAAATGGGGGCAAAGATCTCCTCGCCGCATTTCATCACCAGGGGGCTCCACCTTACCACGCCATCCGGATCCGGGATGATGGTGAAATACCCGGAGGAATCGGCAGCCTCGTTTAATATTGGGAGGTTCGATTCAGGGACGTATGCCTCATAAAAGGGCTCTATGTCGGTACCACGATGGAAGAATTGGACGGGGTACCTGGATTTGCCGATCTGGGAGATTCTATCGCTAACTGTTTCCTCATCCATTTGATAGCCGAGATCCTCGGGGCTCATGTGAAAGAAGTAGCCCAACACGACCTTTGCCTTTGATCGTTTTATTGCATTTGCCAGGATAAGGTCGTTGTCGGCGAGGAGCCTGGATTCCTCCAGAAAGCGGTTAAGCGCCTTGTTCTTGAGCCGCAATCCCCCAATCTTGGATTCCAATTGCTGAATGAAGGCGAGGTTGCTATTTTGATCAGGTTCCCAGAACCCAATGTCAAAGCCTATCACCTTTGCCCCATCCTCGGAGAGGTAGTCGATGAGCTCGGCTATCTTGGACCGCGGCCACGGCCACTTACCCTCTGCGTCAAGGCTCTTTTCATCGATGACCGCGAGAACAACGGTGCCCCCGGGTGCTCTCACCCCCCTCGATATGAACCGCAGGTCCATGGTCTTGAGCTCGAGGAGCTCGAGAAACGAAGGCCCGATGAGAAAGACAATGCAAACCAGGATGATGAGGCCTAGTGTGATGGAGAAGGGATTGATAGAGAGCAGGAGCCGAAGTGCTTTTTTCATCATCTATTCCTCTAGCGAAGCTCCACGTCAAACCGATGAGGTGTTAACGCCGTGAATTACGCGAAGCTTCGAATTGCAAAGTAAAAAATGCAAAGTGCAAAAGTCAAAATTACTTCACATGGTTATGAATGCAATCTCCTGCCTTTCATTTTGCATTTTTCCCTGGCCCAGACCTGATGTGCACTGGCTTTGGTCCCCATGCCTATGTTTCAAGTGCTTTACAGTTACAACAGCTTATTCCTCAAAGTCGCACAAGGGCGGGCTTGACATTAATCCGCCGTAAGTCTGGCGGATAAATCCGCCCCCGCGAATAAATGTTAAGATCTTGAGGTATGAAGATGTATAGTGTGGCCCTTTTCGTGCTAACTCTCAGGTGCATGATACCATTGTCCACGTTTCCATTAGGCTAAGCATATATGGTAAATAGGGGGTAAAGTCAAGAGCACAGGCAACTGAGAGCAGAATTCGATTGACAACGGCTCACATTGTTTAAAAAATACTGCCTAGTAACAATCAGCAGGGATGCCGTTTTCTCATAGGCTGTTGCAGTTCGGATTGCGGCATTTTCCTCATAGTCTGATAGCACGTATTTGGTGGAAGGGATATGGATTCATTCTTTAAGACGCCAAGGGGCAAAATCCTCATTTTCACGGACCTTGACGGTACCCTTTTAGACGATCAAACCTACGATTTCACGCCGGCCCTGAGGGCCCTGAAGCTCATCCGTTCCCGCAAGATACCGCTTATCTTGGTGAGTAGCAAGACGAGGGCAGAGATAGAGTTGTACCGCAAAGGACTGTCTCTTAAGGACCCCTTTATCGCTGAAAACGGAGGGGCGATATACTTTCCGGGCGCCTTTCCCTTGCCCGATGAGTACTCCTATGAAACCGTAGATGAATACCATGAAGTGCTCATCGGGACGCCGCTTGCAGTACTCAACGACAGGATACGAGAGCTGAAGGAGCAATTTCGGTTCAGGTGTTTCTCCGAGATGACCATAGAGGAGATCGCGGCGGAAACCGGGCTTACACACGAGCAGGCAGGACTTGCCGCAAGCAGGGAATTCGATGAGCCGATACTACTGGAGAGCGGCCCTGATGAGGAGGAACTCCTGTGCAAAAGGGCCTATGAACTCGGCCTCGATTGCGTGCACGGAGGTCGATTTCTGCATCTCTTTTGCGGGGGTGACAAGGGTAAGGCCGTGGATATGATACTCAACGTGTATCGGCAGCAATGCTCCCCCCTGACTTCCATCGGCCTCGGCGACAGCCAGAACGACGTGTCCATGCTATGGGCTGTGGATAAGGCCGTAGTAATGCAGACTCGGGATGGAGGGTACATCGAAGGCCTGGATCATCCGGATCTCCTCAAGGTCAGAGGCAGGGGACCGGACGCGTGGAATAGCGCGGTGTTGAGCATTCTTGAGGATCTTTTATCGTGATTCCAGCCATTACATGGGAGGACAATTATATCTGCCTTCTTGATCAGAGGAGGCTCCCGCGAGAGAAGGCATGGCTTGTATGCCGAGACATCGAGGAGGTGATCACGGCAATCAAGGACATGGCGATACGGGGAGCACCGGCGATCGGGGTGGCCGCGGCAATGGGACTCGCGTTGGGCGCACGGTCTATTGAAACCAATGAGTACAAAGCATTTCATGAGAAGTTCCTTACAATGGCACGCGACATGGAGCTGACCAGGCCCACTGCGGTGAGCCTCAGATGGGCGGTGGAGCGCATGAAGGGGATTGCAAGTGAGATGCAGGATAAGAGCGTTGATGAGGTTAAAGATGCGCTCAAAAGGGCGTCACAGGATATGTTAGAAAGGGATATCGAGATAAACCGCAGGATCGGTGAGCATGGCTGTACGCTTGTTCCCGACAGAGCAACGATCCTTACCCACTGTAATGCCGGGGCTTTGGCCACCGGTGGTTATGGCACGGCCCTGGGCGTGATCAGGGCGGCTCACGAGGCCGGCAAGGGTATCCACGTGATGGTCGATGAGACCAGGCCGTTGCTCCAGGGCATGCGGCTTACAGCGTTTGAACTCAAGGAGGAGAAGATTCCCGCCACGGTAATAGTGGACAGT
>QMLW01000233.1 GCA_003646935.1 Deltaproteobacteria bacterium | reverse complement strand
TAAAAGCAATGATCCATTTATTAACTTCCCTGTCAAGAGAAATCTTACCAATAAACCACTGCCCCATTTTCTTAAGAACCCCTGTCTGCCGACAGGCAGGCATTATTCCATCATTCCAATATTACAATATTCCAATTGTGAGCGAAGCGACGTGGCAATCTATCATACTGAGATTGCTTCACATTCGTTCGCAATGACATCCATCAATAGTCTCTGTTTGAATGCAATTTGGTATGAGGATCGAAGCGCTACGAGCCAAGTTTCACTTCGAGGCCAAGGTATCCCGCCTTTAGGAAGTCCTCGAAGTTCTCTTCTGAGAAGTTGAATCCCAGGTCTGGCAGGGGTGGGGCCTCCTGCCTAGATTCCATTTTAGCTACTGCATATTTCTTTGCCTTCGGCGGTTCCTGCGCGGCGGGCAACGGGCAGGTAGTTGAGGTAAAGCCGATCCTATTTCCCTCTGCATCATATACAACACCGTTGATAAACCATCCGAGGTGTAGGCCGTTAAAGCCGTAGACATGGTGGCCGTATAGATAGGCAACAGGATGGCCGTCCCAGAGAAAGATAATCTTCTTCCGATCATTGGAGATGTAGGCAACCGGTTCGCCCCATGAATTGAAAAGAGCCCGTTCCATAGGGTGTCATTCTATAGGATTTGCATGCCTGATGTCAATCCATCATCCGTATATGAATTCGCCTCAGCTGGAAGCGTGCGCCGCGGGCGGACTTGTGCGCCTCGGGCGCATAGCATAGGGAGGTGATTGTACGAACAGATGCAGAAAAAAGATGCAGAAAAAAATTGACTTAAGATAAGATTAGCTATAGATAGATTAGTTTATTGTTCTCAAGGAGTTAGTTGTATGCTCAAGATTGAAGAGGTAGTGAAAAGCTTCGGCGGCCTCACTGCAGTGTGTGAGTGTTCCCTCGAGGTCAGTGAGGGTGCGATCACGGGGCTCATTGGTCCGAACGGGGCGGGTAAGACAACGTTGTTTAATGTGATCACCGGACATTACAAACCGGAACGGGGGAGGATCATCTTCCAGGGAGAGGATATCAATGGATTGGCTCCCCATAAGATATTTCAAAGAAAGATCTACCGAACCTTCCAGATTACTCGCGAGTTTTCACAGATGACGGTTATAGAGAACCTGATGTTCGTGCCCGAGGGCCAAGTGGGGGAAAGGATATGGAACACCTGGTTTCGACCTTCAGCCGTGTGGAAGCAGGAGAAGGCTATTCATGAGAAGGCCATCGAGGTGCTTGAATTCGTTGAGCTCATCGATCTCAAGGACGAATATGCGGGGTCGTTGTCAGGGGGGCAAAAAAAACTCCTTGAGCTGGCAAAGAGCCTTATGGCCGATCCTAAAATGGTTCTCCTGGATGAGCCGGGCGCCGGGGTGAATCCCACCTTGATGAGAAAGCTCATCGCCAATATTAGAAAGCTCTGCGAGGAGAAGAAGATTACCTTCTTCCTCATCGAACACGATATGGATCTCGTAATGAGCCTCTGCAACCCGGTGATCGTGATGAGCGAGGGGAAAAAGCTGGCGGAGGGGACCCCGGAGGAGATAAAAAAGGACGAACGGGTCTTGGAGGCCTATCTGGGTGGGCAGTACCGATGATTATCCTAAGCGCGAAAGATATTACCGTTGGCTATACCGAGGTGGATATCCTTCACGAGGTGAGCATCGATGTTCAAGCAGGTGAGATCGTCTCCATCATCGGTCCCAACGGGGCGGGTAAATCCACCTTGTTAAAGACCATTTTCGGCATCTTGAAGCCCAGGAATGGCAAGGTCACCTTTAAGGACTGGGATATCACCGGCCTCAAGCCCAACATGGTGGTGAGAAAAGGGATTAGCTACGTCCCACAGGTAGACAACGTGTTTCCCTCCATGACCATTCACGAAAACTTGGAAATGGGAGCCTTTATACGGAATGATGACTACAGCCAGAGGCTCAGAGAAGTCTATGATCTTTTCCCGGTTATGGCGGAGAGGAAAAAGCAAAAGGTGGGGCAGCTTTCAGGCGGCCAGAGGCAGATGGTAGCAATGGGCAGAGCCCTGATGCTGGATCCTCAGGTCCTTTTACTCGATGAGCCATCCGCTGGTCTGGCGCCGGTACTGGTGTCGGGAATATTCGAGAAGATAAAAGATATCAATGCCACGGGGGTTGCCATAATCATTGTCGAGCAGAATGCCAGGGAGGCATTGAAGATGGCACACCACGGGTATGTGCTGGCCATGGGCAGAAATGTCCTGGATGATGCGGGCGATGCCCTGTTGGCGAATGAGGAGGTCGGGAGACTCTATTTAGGAGGGTAATAGCTCAAAATTCAAATGAATTTTGATTTCGAGGTACTGATGGTAGAGCTTGTCATTTACGGTATCGTGCTCGGGAGCATCATCTCGCTAGGGGCGATTGGCCTCACCCTGGTTTACGGGATCATACGGTTTGCGAATTTCGCCCACGGGGATTTCCTGTCCGCTGGGGCATACGTCGCCCTGTTTATGGTCACGGGGCTCCTGGCCTGGATCGGTATTCCCGACACCACCTTCGGATCCCTTTCCTTCGGCTGGAGGATGGCGATTGCCTTTCCCGTGTCCATGGCGGTGGTGGCGGGAGTGGCTATCCTGTTGGATCAGATCCTCTATAGAAGGCTTCGCGCGAAAGGAAGCGGGCCGGTTATCTTGGCCATGTCCTCCCTCGGCGCTGCCTTTATCATTCGAATGATCATACTCATCCTCTGGGGCGCGGACTCCCTCTTTTACAGACCGGGGCTTATGAGGCCCGCCATTGAGCTCCCCCTGGGTGCGAAGATCAGGCCCGATCAGGTCTTGATCCTCTTTATGGTTGTTGTTCTGGTGAGCTCGCTGCACCTCTTCTTGAAGAGAACGAAGATGGGAAAGGCAATGAGGGCCACCGCGGATAACAAGGAACTGGCGCTTGTCACCGGGATTGATACCGAGAGGATCATTATGTGGACGTGGGGAATAGGAGGGGCCTTGGCCGCTGCCGCAGGGATCCTCTATGGGATCGATGTCCAATTACATCCATACATGGGCTGGAATTTCCTGATTCCGCTGTTTGCCGCCACCATATTGGGCACGATTGGCAATATGTATGGTGCCCTCATCGGGGGCCTCACCATTGGAGTGGCCCAGCAGGTTTCCACTGCCTTTTTGATGCCCACCTACAAGCTCCCGGTTGCCTTTGTCATTATGATCTTGATCCTGTTGATTCGCCCCGAAGGAATATTCGGAAAGGAGTAGCGCCACGTGGAAATTGGAGGGATTATCGCCTATTTGGTCTCACTCGCTATCATGGCGGGAATCTATGCGGTGTTTTGCCTGGGCTTGAATATCCAGTGGGGCTATACAGGGCTGTTTAACATCGGGATAGCCGGATTTTTTTGCATAGGGGCCTATGCCTCGGCTATGATCACCACCCCCAAACCAACCGGCGTCTATGCCCATTACGTCAATCAGATCTTCGGCCTTAACCTTCCTTTTATTCTCGGACTCCTAGGGGCGGCCGTCATTTGCGGGGTTATCGCCTTTCTCATTGGGATTCCCACGCTCAAGCTGAAAGAGGACTACCTTGCCATTGCAACGCTCGGGATCGCCGAGACCTTTCGGCTCATCTTTAACAATGAGCACTGGTTGGCCAATGGCCCGAGGGGATTGATGGGCCTGCCACAACCCTTCCAAGGCCTGGTTGACCCCAAGAACTATAATTATATCTATCTCATCATCATCGTGATAATCATGGTGGTCGTGTACCTGTCGATTGAACGGGCTATACGATCACCCTGGGGAAGGGTGTTGCGGGGGATACGGGAGGATGAGATCTCCGCTGCCATGAGCGGAAAGGATATCTTTCACTTCAAGATGCAGTCCCTGGTCTTCGGTGCCATGGTGATGGGCCTTGGCGGGGCCCTGTATGCCCACTATACCAAGGCCATCTCGCCTGATGTCTTTACCCCCCTGTATGGGACCTTTATCATATGGGTTATGCTGATGGCAGGGGGAAGCGGCAACAATAAAGGGGCGGTGCTGGGGGCATTCGTGGTGTGGGGGATCTGGATAGGGACCAAATTCATGACCGATCTTCTTCCCTATACCTTGAAGGCAAGGGCGCCATACATTCGCTTCCTCTTGATAGGCATCCTCCTGGAGATTATCTTGATCTACCGGCCCCAGGGGCTTTTAGGGGAAGAAAAAGAGGTATCCAAGCTGATTGAGTAACAATCTTTTTAAGGGCAAAAAAAGAGGGGGCTTTTCAAAAGCCCCCCTTCTTCTATGGCGAAGCCGCAACTCTTAGATATCAGGGATCTCCATTTCAAGCCTCACCGTTACGATGTCGCCCTTCGAGTACTTCCATATCTCGATAGGCGTCTTGACATCGCCGTTTTCGTCGAAATCCACGGACCCTGCCGCACCTTCATAGTTGATCTGCTTGCCGGCGTTCAGCAGATCAAAGGCCTTTTTAAACTCACCTGGTTTGACGACCTCTCCCGGCGGACAGGCCACGGCCCGAATGTTATCCC
>QMLW01000232.1 GCA_003646935.1 Deltaproteobacteria bacterium | reverse complement strand
ATCTTCGCTCTGCCCTCCCTTTCGCGGTTAGTGACGAGATGATTTGGTTACGTGTTTGAGTACACCCAACGCTATCATAAAGAGCGCAACAATCCCGTACAGCCAGCCAGACCTATGAGGCGGGAAAAACTGATTGATGTGGCTGAAGGCCACGGTTGTAATCCCCCCGAGACATGCAAGCGCCACAAGCCGGCCGCCCGAAAAGGCCAGGCCTAACTTTAGGTCATCCTTCCAATGACCTTTGGTGGCGCCGATATAGGGCAGCAGCAGGGGGGCGCTGTGGGTGAGGCAGGGACCCCACCCCATGACAAAGCCAGCCATCAACAGCCGTAATGAGTCAGAATGCATGTTCTATCGTGATGGTCTTGCCCACACCTACACGGATAAACTTCTCTCCGTATACCTTCTCGAACTGCTCCCTGGCCAGATCACCGGAACAATGGCAGGGAGCAACCTTCTTGCACCCCGCCCTTTTAACTCCCGTAATGATCTTGTTCACTTGAGATAGATTCATCCAGCACAGATGAAATCCACCCAGTACCAGGTACACATCGTTTTTGAGCATCTCCTTTGCCCTTTTCACGATGTTCACTATGCCCGGATGGGCACAGCCGATAATTATGATCAGACCCTTGGAGGTCCTGATAATGAGTGACTCCTCCTTTATGAAGCCTCCCAGCTCGCCGGTAGAGTATATGTCCTTACAGATTTTTATAGGCCCGTGAACCTCCACGAGATGGGCACCTTTCAGTCTGACCCTATCCTTTACGCTTCGAGGAAGGGATCGAGGCATGTACACGGTGACAGAGGAATGGTTGCTCAAGAAAGAAGAGAGCCCGCCTATATGATCATGGTGCACGTGGGAGAGCACTACTGCATCCACAGTGCGGGGGTCGATCTCAAGCTTGGCCATATTGCCCATGAGCACGGAACCCTCACCGCCGACATCGAACAGCACGGTCTTTTCCCCTCCCCTGATATAGCAGGAAAAGCCCCACCTGGTCTCCAGCGCCCGATCATACGGGTTGTTGTCGTACACGATGGTAAGCTCTAAGTTCCCATCCCTTGTACTCGTGGTTTGTGATGCCGCGTGGGCCGCGGGCAAAAGCAATAGCGTGCATAATTGGATTGCGAATGCCCATGTGATTTTTCTCATTGCCGTATCCCCTTTGACAAAGATTAGTGAATTGGGCAATCAATATCCCGCGGGGCCATAAAATTATGATGCCGGCGCTCCCTTGCTAAACGTCGGTGTCACCCAAGGAATAGCCCGGTGGCTACCAGAAGAGGTGTTACTATGACAATGACCACGTTGAGACCCAGGTACGGAATGAGCCTTTTGATGTTTTCTCCATATCGATAGGCGCCGGCACATGCGGGTATAGCGATGGCGATGGTGGACAATCCCATAAGGCTGAAGCGAGGCAGGTAGTGAAGCTGAACGCCGATACCGATCGTTATATACGTCAAAGCAAGAAAGGTGCCGTATATCAGGGTGCTCGTTCGCACACCAAGGCTAATAGGAAGATGTTTTCTTCCTACGGATTTGTCCGGCTCCACGTCTGGAAACTGGTTGAGCAGGAGCAGGTTGCTAACCAAGAAGAAGGGCACAAGCGAGGCAACAAAGGCGGTGAATGAGTATGAGCCCGTGAGAACGAAATCAGTGCCCATCACCATAAGGATCCCAAAGCCCAGTCCGGGGGCAATCAGGCATAACAGTTCATTGTGGGTGAACCAGATCGTATAGAACAATATCACGAATAGCCCGATAAGGCCAAGGGGCAGGAGAAGCCAGCCCCACACAAGCACGAAATAGATGCCCACGATACCCGTAAGCGCGAAGGTAACCAGCCCAATGGCCAAGGCATGGCGCGCCATGTGTGGTTGTTCAGGCAAGACCCCGCTGCCGCCGCTAAAGGGGGTCCGATCTGTCCTGAGATCAAGACCGCTCTTGAAATCGAAATACTCGTTCAGGGAATTAACGCTGATATGTGCACATAGTGCCCCTATGAACGCGAATACTACAAAGAGTATGCTTACTTCATCCGAGGTCCAGATGGCGGTTCCCACTCCCAGGGAGACACACGCCGGGGTCAGGATCAGAAAAGGTATGCGCATTGGCCCTAAGATTGCTAGTTTGGTCATTATTCCGCGTATATCCTAATTGAATATATCACCAGGTTAGACCTAGTAGATTGATTTTACAATAAAAAAATGCATATCGTGTGGCCGCAAGAGGGGAGAACAAGCCGGGTTGCGAAGGGAGCCTTCGGGAGGATTAAGCGGGCATGATCTCAATAGAATAGGCTCGGAGCAAGAACTTTGCCGGTGGAGGAGAACCGTATCCCTTCAAGCTCAAGCAAGGCCTGTTTCATCTTCAGCCCGCCTTGAAAACCGCCGAGCTCGCCGTCGGACCTGATGGCCCTATGACAGGGAATGATAATGGGGAAGGGATTACGCAATAGGGCCCCGCCCACAGCCCTGGCACCTCCTGGAGTGCCCAGATGCCGTGCAATCTTCCCATAGGTGCTCACCCATCCACGTGGAATCCGATACTCGGCGAGCAGTATCGTTTTCTGGAACCGGGGGCATTGATCGAGATGGATCGTATCTAAGGCGAATGCAACGGGCTTACCGCGGAGAAATGCATCGATTTGTCTGCCCAGTCCCTCGACAAGGTTACTGGTGAGTTTCTGTGAAAAGGAAAAGGCCTTCCGGACGAGTTCTTCTGTCGGGATGCGATCATTTGGAAGGAACACTCGACACACCTTCTCCTCCTCGCTGGCCTTCATCCATACGATCGCGATAGCACCGAATGGTGTCGAGCGTAGGGTGTAATGAAGATCTTCCATGGCATTCTCACAGGTTGGTGAAGCCCTGAGCGGGCAGGGCCATTTAAAGGAATGAATAAAGAAGATGGATAGAAGCTCACGTCATTGAAAGCCTTTATACTCTGAAAGAAAGGAATACATTCCAATTTTCGAGAACCAATCGGGGTCCCAGTCCTCGTCTTGTATCAGGCTCATGCTTCACCTTTGTCCTTCTGTAACCATACAATCTGGCATCGACATTCTCGTAGGTGCCTCTACCACCTTCAGCCATACTTCATGAAACATGAGCGAGCCGTAGGTAAAGACATTTAATACGCTATCCATGTGATTCTCACGTTTTAAAGGAACAAAAAAGTTCTTGAAGATGGTCATGGTGCACCTTTCATAGTGCCGGAGCAAGTAAGGAGAATTCCTTGAGGCCGTCCCGTCCGAAATTCCCAGTGCCAGGTTCCCCTCAACCCGGTCCACGTCGTCTCCGCCGCACGGCGTGAGATACTTGAGCGAGATGTAGTTGAACAGGGCAACCACTGAGTTGATAAAGGGCAGGGCCCTGTTCGGCCGCATGCTTTTCAGGATATGCGTAGTGGAGGGCAGATAGGTATCCGGATCCGAGCCGAATCTCCTGTGGGCCTCGTTCCAGGCCAGAATTCTCGGATCCTTCAGTTCATCGATATCGACCTGCCGTTCAATCTCCTTTTTGAGGATCTTCCTGATCCTCTTGTTCGATTTCAGGTTGGAGATGTCCTTGACGAGGACAATTCCACGATAGAACTCGGGGAACAGCTCGAATATTTCGTCCTTGATGATGATCTTTTTCATCATTCCGCACCCTTATTCGTGTTCGTGTCTCGAACCTCACTTTTTTCTATATCGGGCCAGTAATCGTTCCATGGCCTTGCCTGTTCAAAGGCGTGGCAGGCCTGGAGCACGAGGTCGTCCCGGTGTCGGGGCCCGATGATTTGGAGTCCCGCGGGAAGGCCGTTCACGGTGAGCCCCGCCGGTACCGAGGCCGCAGGGTTGCCGGATAGGTTGAAGGGATAGGTAAAGGCCACCGCACCGAGCAGGGGAATGGGATGTCCGTCGATCTCTCCAGGCGGGGGTCCCTTGGCGGCGAATGCCTCGGTGGGCATGGTGGGGGTGAGCACCAGGTCAAACTGCTCGAAGAGCTCCCCCATGATTTGGTTCAGCTCGGTTTTCACCTTCTGGGCCTCTATATGATCTTCAATTGAAAAGGACTTTACCTGGTCCAGGGCCTTCACCAGGGTTCTGCCCATCTCTTTTTTCTTTTCTTCAAGCCTCTGATGCAGCAGGCAATAGAGATCGAAATTCATGAGGTTGGACCAGGCATCGCCCACATCAGGGATTGCCCTCTCCCACAGCTCCACCCTATGGCCCATGCCCTCAAAGCATTTCACGGCCTCCTCAACCAGTTCCATCACCTCCTTCTGCACCCTGGCGTAGCCCAGGGTAGGGCTAAAGGCAATCCTGAGGTTAGCGGGCACGTTCTTCAGTCGTTTCAGAAACGACGTTTCAGGAGGAGGGAGGGATTCGGGGTCAGAGGGGTGGTATCCGGCAGCGCAGTCCAGATACAGGGCGGCGTCCTCGGTGGTCCTTGTCAAAGGGCCCATGCTCCAGAGAGGATAGGTATGCAAGAGAGGGAGGGGGCCCCTGGGTATCCTGCCGAAGGATGTCTTTAATCCGAAACAGCCGGAGTATGAT
>QMLW01000231.1 GCA_003646935.1 Deltaproteobacteria bacterium | reverse complement strand
CCCCTGTTGATGGTCTCCTTCACGGCTCGTATCGAGACTTTGCCCTTGGAGGCCAAGACCTTCGCCACCTTGACGGTCTCCTCCCAGAGCTCTTCGATGGGAAACACCTTGTTCACGAGCCCGATATCCTTGGCCTCTTGGGCGCTTATCATCATACCGGTCATACAAAGCTCCTTGGCCATCGATTTTCCCACGAGCCTGGCAAGCCTCTGCGTGCCACCGAAGCCCGGGATAATCCCCAGATTTATCTCGGGCTGCCCGAATTTTGCCGAATCGGCCGCGTAGATGAAGTCACATGCCATGGCCAGCTCACATCCTCCACCGAGGGCAAAGCCATTGACGCAGGCAATTACCGGTATGGGCAGGGACTCGAGTCGGAAGAGGAGCTCGTGGCCCTGGGCCGAGAAGAACTTGCCTTCCAGGGGTGAATAATCCCTCATGGAGGCTATGTCGGCCCCTGCGACAAAGGCCTTGTCCCCCTCGCCGGTGAAAATGAGGACCTTTATGGACGTATCGGCCTCGATAGTGTCCAGGGCATCGTTCAGCTCCGTGATCACGGCTGGGTTAATGGCGTTCAGCGCCTTTGGCCTGTTGAACCTGATGATGGCTATCTCATCTTGCCGCTCGTAGATAATGGTTTCGTAGGTCATGGGATGCTCCCTTCTTAAATTTTCGATTTTCGATTGACGATTTTCGATTTATAATTTTCAATCGTCAATCACCAATCATCAATTCACTGCACTACACCCTCTCGAGGGCCATAGCCATGCCTTGGCCTCCGCCTATGCACAGGGTAGCAAGGCCGAGCTCCACATCGTTTCTCACCATCTCATTCATAAGGGTTAACACGATTCTCGCTCCGGTGCAACCTATGGGGTGACCTATGGATATTCCACTGCCCAAGAGGTTTGTCTTGTCCAGATCCAGCCCTAATTCCCTGATGCATGCGATAGCCTGTGATGCAAATGCCTCGTTGAGCTCGACCTCACCGAAATCGCCGATGGTCAATCCCGTGCTTTTGAGTACCTTCCTCACCGCGGGAATAGGGCCTAGGCCCATATATGCTGGATCTATGGCACCTGAAGCATAGGCCTTGATCTTAACTAAGGGTGTTAGGCCGAGATCCCGTGCCTTTTCAGCGGACATCAAAAGCAGGGCAGCAGCGGCATCGTTGATCCCAGAGGCGTTGCCCGCGGTGACCGTGCCGTCCTTTTTAAATGCCGGGCGCAGCTTTGCCATCTTTTCCACGCTGGTTTCCATAGGCCGTTCGTCGGTATCGAATATCAGCGGATCGCCCTTTCTCTGCGGAACGGTAACAGGTGCGATTTCCTGTGCGAATGTTCCTTCGGCGATTGCCTTCCTCGCCCGCGCGTGACTCATAGCGCCCAGTTCATCTTGTTCGGCTCGTGATATCCCATATTTCTCCGCTATATTTTCAGCGGTTACCCCCATGTGATATCCATAGAAGATCTCCCACAGGCCGTCGAATACCATCAGGTCAACCAAGTCGGTGTTGTTCATCCGTGCACCCCACCTCGCGGTGTTCAGGGCATAGGGGGCCATACTCATGTTTTCCATACCCCCGGCGAGTATGGTATCCTTTTCGCCCGCTTGTATAGCGAGTGCAGCCAGCGACAAGGCCTTCATGCCCGATGCGCAGACCTTGTTCACGGTAAAGGCGTTCACCTCCTTGGGGATACCCGCATGTATGGTTGACTGCCTGGCTACGTTTTGCCCCTGACCGGCACCTATCACGTTGCCCATAATTACCTCATCGATCTGTATTGGTCGAAGGGAGTCAGGATAATCGTAGGCATCTTTCTCCAATTCTACCATGCCAGTGTCCTTGAGGGCATCAGGCTCAAAGCCCGCAAGTTCATCCGAAGCCACCGGCCTCAGACCGAGTCTCTTCAGGGCCTCCTTCAAGACGATAGCGCCCAAGGGAACCACCGCGGTGGTCTGCAACGATCCGCCAAACGCTCCAACAGGTGTTCTCACTCCTCCAATAATTACGACCTCTCCCATACGTAGCTCCTTTTAAGGTTTGCTGAGATATTTCCGATCGATTTTTTGCCATAGGTATATTTTTTCTTCTATTTTTAGTCAAGTTATAAAATTGCTTCGCAATTTTATAGAACGCGGCTTCGCTGCTCCGAAAAAGGAAATTCCTATACAAACAAGTTATAAAATCACTTTGTGATTTTATGTAACGCGCCTTCGCCGCTTGAAAAAAAGAAATCCCTAAGACGCGCCCATGCTCAACTACATAGCTACATTGATCTCCTGTACTCGACGTCCATTTTTTTTATTGACAACAAAATATAGTTACATTATAGCTAATTTGTAATCACATGAGAGCAGAGAGTCCCTGAACGAAGAGAATTCCATTGAGCGACCAACAGTAACCTTTAAGCATGATACATGATGAACGAAAAAACAGGACATGCCGATTCCAATGAGGAGAGGCCGAAAAAGGTGAAGTTCGAGATCTACGGCGAGGAGATGCTCGAAAAGGAGGTCAAGCTGAGTGGGAACAGTGGGCGGATCTATCTGCCGCCTGATTGGGTAGGCAAACAGGTAAAGATAATCAGAACGGATTAGGCAAACGCGCAACGATGTAAGGCGGGATAGGCGATTGGAAGATATAGTAATACGACGATTACAGGCACGTGACGCCGACGACATTGTCAGGATACGGAAGGCGATTACCAAGGAGCCCAGCACTGAGGAGCACCGTAACGTCATTGCTTATGAAGCGGACAAGGACGATAGGGTAAGCTTTGTTGCAGAGCATAAAGAGAAGGTCGTTGGGTATATGATCGCCTATATCATCTATGGTGGATTCGGTTTGGAAAAGAGCGCTTGGATCGGGGTTTTTGGTGTTGATCCAAAGTATATGGGAAGCGGCATCGGAAAAAGGCTGGCAAAGGAGATTTTCGAGGTAATTACGGCCAGAGGCATACGGAATATTTTCACGTCGGTGAGGTGGGACTCCACCGATTTGCTGTCCTTTTTTAAATCCCTGGGTTTTGACAGGTGTGAATTTATTAATCTAAAGAAAAGTATCGATTGAGTATCTATCCAAAGGAAGGCAAACGGCCGGTAAGAAACAAGAGATGAAGAAACCCGCTATCTCTGCCCTGAATGCGGTAATAAGGTTTTCCGAGGCGCTACAAGATGCAATAAGTGTACAGTAAGTTTGGATCTGGACTAGGTTTTTTCGGTAAGAGAGAAGCTATTACAACCATAGCCGCATACCATCAGCATTAAGGCAGGCGGTGAAAACTGTCGTTTTTACCGTTGTTTATGCGGCCCGTTAATCAAAAAGCAGTTCACGGATTCAGGTAATCGAGAAGGGGAAAAAGATGAGGTACGCAGAGACAGGGTTTAATCTGGAGATTGATCTATCCAGAGGCAACATTGAGAGGGTTGCAACCGATCCTAGAGACACCGAACTTCATCTGGGGGGTCTGGGTACTAACGCCAAGATATTATGGGATAGGGTTCCTCCTGAGGTTGAACCCTTTTCGCCCGATAATCTGCTCATATTCAGCACCGGTCTTTTATGTGGCACCCCCGCTCCCGGTGCTAATCGTACCATTGTTTCTACCATCTCTCCCCAAACG
This sequence comes from Deltaproteobacteria bacterium, assembly GCA_003646935.1. Lineage (GTDB taxonomy): Bacteria > Desulfobacterota > DSM-4660 > Desulfatiglandales > B25-G16 > B25-G16. The sequence goes on along the minus strand of QMLW01000231.1, from coordinate 945 downwards.
TTGTTGATGGCCTATTCAATGATGGGCGGATTTTGGGCGCCGGAGTTGAAATTTGCCGGTTACGACAAAGTGATCATTCGCGGCAAGTCCCCTAATCTGGTGTATGTATGGATCAACAACGACAAAGTAGAGATACGTGATGCCTCTCATTTGCAGGGTAAAGGCGCTATTGAAACTGCAGAATGTATCCTCCAGGAAATACAGGAGCCCAAGGCCCAGGTGGCCGCCATTGGCCTTGCCGGTGAAAATAGGGTCTATTTTGCTTCCATAGAGCAGGGCAGATCAAGTGCCAGTCGACTCGGAGTAGGCGCCGTTATGGGAGACAAAGGATTAAAGGCGATAGCTGTTCGTGGAACAAAGGATGTCAATGTTGCACGACCGGTTGAACTCCTGGAGCTTTGCAACGAAGTGCTGGAATACATTAAGGTCCGGGCGGAAAATCCGATTCAGGGGGTACCGCCCATCTTGGCTGGGCTTGGGTCGCCCCAAGAGATGGCAGTCCATGATGAGAAGTGGCACACCGAAAATTTCGCCTGGGGTAATGCGCGCCATCGAAGAAAGGATTTTTGGAACGAAGAAGTCGAAAAGCAGTGGACGGAAACCCTTGAAAACTCGCGGGAGCGGTTTATTAGTTGCTATAACTGTCCGATGAAATGCGGGGCAACCATTTCAGTTCCGGAGCTCTCAGTATACATGATGAAATGCTACTCGAAGCTTACCTACACCATGGCGTCCATGACGGATCTGGATTTTGGCCTTAGAATCGCTCAGCGCGCCACGGAGCACGGAGTGGACGCATTCTCAGCCCCGCAAACCATGGCCTTCGCCGTTGAGCTGTATGAAGCAGGCATCTTGACTGACGAGGATATGCCAGGGTTTCCGTCCGATGCCGAGGAGAGATTTTTCTGGTTGCTTGAAAGAATTATTCGGCGCGAAGGTATCGGT
>QMLW01000230.1 GCA_003646935.1 Deltaproteobacteria bacterium | reverse complement strand
TGTGGGTATATCGTGCTAATTGGCCTTTGGATATCGTGTTTGGCCATAAGCCCGCCAATGCTGGCAAGGGGGTGATTGATCAAAAGCTCGATTAATCCAACGCCCCCATACCCCGTTGCGCCTATCACTCCAACCCGTACGTGCTTGTTCTTCATGTTCTACGCTCCCGAGGAACTTCTTAATAAGCTTTTCTCCCTATACCGCTGAAGGGAATCCCTGGATCAGATGCTAAATCTAAATTTGATTATATCGCCGTCCTGAACCCGGTATGTCTTGCCCTCCAGCCTGAGATGCCCCTCCTTTTTCGCATCGGCCACGCTACCATTTCTCATCAGCTGCTCAAAGGCAAGGACCTCGGCCCTGATGAATCCCTTTTTCATATCCGAGTGGATAAACTCCGCAGCATCAATAGCAGTAGTGCCATCTGGTACGCTCCACGATCGTACCTCACCTCCCTCTACCGTGAAAAAGGACAGGAGATTACAGGTGGCGAGGCACCGTTTAATAATCCTATCGAGGAGCGATTCGTCAACATGAAATGCGGAGACGAATTCCTCTGCATCTTCCGGCTCCATCTCGGCGATCTCCATCTCCAACTTCCCTCGAACTACCATGACTTCTATGTCGCCCGGGATTCGCGACATATCAGGTAGCTCCTCATCTTCGTCGGAATTGTTTGCAATCACCATCTGGGGTTTGGCGGTGAGAAAGGTAAAGCCCCTGAGAAGGGGAGAGGCGGCTATTTCGGGATTATTCCTCAGGGGATAGTCCTGGGACAGGATATCCCTGGATCTTTGAAGCAGTGTAAGCTCATCTTCGGATATCTCTCTGCCTTTTTTCCCATCCGACTGTAGTCTCTCAATCCTCTTCTCCGCCACCATGAGGTCGCTCAATATCATCTCGGATTCCAGTTTGAGAAAATCCTCCTCAGGCGTGGGTGGAGGACCGCCGAAGAGCTGAAAGTTTCTCACCACATGGATCAGTCCATCGCATGTCCTCACCGCAGTGAGCATTGCATTTTCCCGTTCCCTCTTACCGCGATCGGAATCGGCGAGGGTTCCGGGGAGGATGTACTCTATCTGAGAATAAACGGTCTTGTCGGGTTTATAGATCTCCTTGAGCTTATCGACCCTCTCATCGGCCACCTTGACGGTGCCAATGAGCTGATCGCCCTTCTTGGTCCTCTCGGAACTCGAGAGCCCCCGTGCACCGGTGAGGGCCTTGTAGATCGTGAACTTTCCCGATTGGGATAATCCGATAATGCCTGCTTTCATGGTACGTACCCACGTTACAAATTATAAAATTGCTTTACAATTTTAGGGCAAGCATGAGCAAATCCGTAGCACCGGCCAGTCTTTGTTCACGGCAACATTTGCGGCCCTGAATCCATCGACCATCGTGTTCGTTCCATTTGTTGCACCGCATGAAATACATTGCCCTTTATCTTCCTGTTCGTTCGGTAGAGGGCGGCGAGAAGAGACTTAATCTGTGCCCTCCTTGATGATTCCGCTGTAGGACATCCGCTCCCGACTTCGGGGAAGCCCATCTCACTGGCATATGCCTTGATTCGTGCCTCATCCAGCAGGCAAAGGGGCCGTATAAGGGTCAGCGCTCCACGAAAAAATTCCTGTACCGGTTGAATGGTGCTCGCGGATCCCGCAAACAGGAGGTTTAGAAAGAACGTCTCTATGAAGTCATCCTTGTGATGGCCGAAGGCTAGCTTATTGCATTTGAGCTCCGCAGCCTTCTCGAACAGGGCCTTTCGTTTGAGCCGCGAGCACAGAAAGCACGGATTTTCCCTGTTCTCATCCGAGTGAGCAAGCGGTCCAACCCTCGTGTTGATTATCACATGGTCAAAGGCGTTTTTTCTAAAAAATTCCTCCATTTCCTTGCCCGTAGAAGGGCCAAAGCCGAGTTCCACGTGAGCCGCGATGATATCGTATCGTATGGGTATCCTTTTTAATCGCTCTCGCAGCAACCATAGAAGAGATATGCTGTCCTGACCACCTGAGACTGCCACCATTACCCTGTCGCCGTCCGCAATCATTCGAAACCTACTGATCGCCCTGCCCATGAGTCGCTTCATTTCCCCGGCGACATAGCTCAACGCGTACTTCCCTGTCTTTCTCCGAATATCTTTGTCCCTATCCTCACCAGATTGGCCCCCTCCTCTATAGCAACCTGGTAGGAATTGGTCATGCCCATTGACAAATACCTCATTTCCACGTTTGGTAGGTGGAGCTCCTTGATCCGCTCGAAAAGCTGCCTTGTCTTTATGAAGTAAGGGCGTGAGTCCTCCGGATCACCGAACCTCGGTCCCATGGTCATGAGACCCATTATCTTTATGTGGCTCATCCGTGAGATTTCCTCCACCAGAGGGATCACTTCCCGTGGGAGGACTCCGTGTTTCTGGGCTTCCTCGCCGCTGTTGACCTCAATCAGTATGGGCATAACTTTGTTGCGCTGCCCACAGCATTTTTCTATTTCTTTGGCCAATCGAAGGGAATCAACTGATTCTATCATGTCGAAGATCTCCACCGCCTTCTTCACCTTGTTCCTTTGAAGGTGACCGATAAAGTGCCATTCCGCGCTTCCCTCTATGTCATTGATCACCCGAAGGGCATCCTGGAGGTAGTTTTCGCCCACCGCGGTAACACCCGCGCCTATTGCCCTGGATATCTCGTCGGCATTCCGTTCCTTGGCGGCGGCGAGCATGGTCACTCCTTGGGGAAGCTCGCCGAGCAACCTCTTTACGTTTTCCTCTATCATGGTTATTTCACCTCTGCATGATCGGTATGTTTCGCCAGGAGCGCGGCAACGGGACATACCTCCACACAGGCGTAACACTGCTCACAGATATCCTTTGCCGTATCCTCCTGCCCAAAGAAACTGATCACGGTATCGAGTCCTCTTCGTGCAAAGCTTAACAAGGGCTGGCCGTTTTTCATTCTGCAAACGAACACACATCTCCCGCATAGTACGCACCTGTGGGGAACATACTGTAAGCAGGGATGATCTTCTTCTGTGCGCACGTCACGTTCGAGTTTCTCCAGTCTCTTGAGCTTGAGCCCGAAATGAAGATGTTTGGCAATCCTTTGAAGCTCGCATCTTCGGTTGGCCGGACAGTTCTTGCAATCCACATGATGTACGGAGAGCAGCAGCTCAAAGGCAGTTCTCTGGAGCCTCCTCACATGCTCCGTATCGGTCTTGACCACCATACCCTCCCGAATCTCCACTCTGCATGCAGTTACGGGTTGTCTATATCCCTCGATTTCAACAAAGCAGAGCCTGCATGAACTCGGTGGATCTTGCATCTCCTTCAGGTAGCAGAGATTGGGGATGTAGATGTCGTTGTCTAAACAGGCTTGAAGCAGGTTTGCGCCTTGTTGGGCTTCGATTTCCCTGCCGTCAACGATCAGTTTTGCCATGCCTTACCCCTCCTTTGGACGCTCGATTCGAGGGGCGAGTTCAGGCGGTGAAACCTTTCTGACCGCATCGTATTCAGGCGGGCAGGCGGTCATGCACTCTCCACACTTTACGCACAATGTCTGATCAATGGCCTTTTTCCTGTTTGGTGTGGTAAATATCGATTCCGTCGGGCAGCTCCCTACGCAGGCATCACATCCCCGAGCGCATCGATCGAGATCGATATAATAAGCCGTTAATGGCCTGCACATCATGGATGGACACCGCTTCTCGGCTATATGAGCCTCGTATTCATCCCTGAAATACCTGATGGTTGTTAACACGGGATTAGGGGCCGTTTTGCCCAGCCCGCAAAGAGAACCCTCCTTTATATCCAGGCTCAAATCCTCGAGAAGCTCTATGTCGCCGTCCCTGCCTTCGCCGATGGTAATCCTCTCTAAGATGCTTAAAAGGTGTCTCGTCCCAATCCTGCAGAAGGTGCACTTACCGCAGGATTCGTTTTGGGTGAAGTCAATGAAATATCGGGCCACATCGACCATGCACGCATCCTCATCCATCACCACCATACCACCTGATCCCATCATGGCACCAGCTTGCGTGAGGGAGTCGAAATCGATTGGGGTATCGAGGTACTGCTCGGGAAGGCAGCCTCCGGAGGGACCCCCAATCTGGACCGCCTTGAATTTCTTTTTTCCCGGGATTCCCCCGCAAACATCAAAGATAAGGCTCCTGAGGGTAATCCCCATGGGGATCTCAACGAGGCCGGCATGCACAATGCTTCCCACTACGGAGAAGATGGCGGTTCCCGGGCTTTTCTCCGTGCCTATCGCTCGAAACCAGGTGCCATCTCGTGCCAGTATTGGAGGAATGGATCCAAAGGTTTTTACGTTATTGATCACCGTGGGCTTCCCCCTTAAACCATCTTGGGAAGGGTAGGGCGGTCTGGGATGGGGCATGCCCCTCTCGCCCTGGATTGACTGTATGAGCGCCGTCTCCTCTCCGCATACAAATGCCCCTGAACCTTGAAATACCTCGATCGAGAGATCAAACCCAGTCCCCAGTATCCCCTCGCCTAACAATCCGATCTCTCGTGCCTGTTCAATTGCCTTTTCCACGATTCTCACCGCGAGGGGATATTCCGCCCTCACGTAG
>QMLW01000229.1 GCA_003646935.1 Deltaproteobacteria bacterium | reverse complement strand
TGTCAAGAGAAATCTTACCAATAAACCACTGGCCCATTTTCTTAAGAACCCCTGTCTGCCGACAGGCAGGCATTATTCCATCATTCCAATAGTCCAATTGTGAGCGAAGCGAACTAAGTTCCGTTATTTTTAATGGGATATGTTTAATGTAGTCCAATCGCGCTACCTAGAAGCTCTCGACAGGTTATGAGCGAAGCGAACTAAAGTCGGAATCTATAATCTGGCTCTTTAATAAATTTTAGAAAGCGGCACTGTCAAGGGAAATTGAGCCCCATCAACGAAAATGATCCTGTAACCGAAGACGGAGACTACCGTGCTTATTTCGTCTTAAAGCTCTCCGTTCCTCCTCCGTAGCTCGCCCGCAACTTCGGCTTCTCGATCTTACCGGTTGGATTCCGGGGCACATCTCCAAATATGATTCTCCGGGGCCTCTTGTAGCGGGGGAGTTGTTCACAGAATTTCTCCACCTCTTCCTCGGTCATTTCCTTGCCCGGCTTTACCTTGATGACGGCCAACACGATCTCACCGAGCCTCTCATCGGGGACACCGATAACCGCTGCATCCTGGACCTTGCTGTTGCTCATGAGGAAGTCCTCTATCTCTACAGGAAAGATATTCTCGCCTCCGGTGATAATCACATCCTTTTTCCTGTCGACCAGCCAGATGAAACCATCCTCGTCCACCCTAGCCATATCCCCCGTCAATAGCCAGCCATGATAGAGGGTCTGAGCCGTTGCCTCGGGATTCTTGTAGTATTCCTTCATCACCCCCGGCCCGCTCAACATCAGTTCACCGACCTCGCCCTGAGGCACGGGATTCCTGCTCTCGTCCACAATCTGGGCCTCCCAATCAAAACCGGGTACGCCTATGGCGCCCACCTTGTGCAGGTTTTCCATCCCGAGGTGGACACATCCCGGCCCCGTGGACTCGCTTAACCCGTAGTTCGTGTCATAGTCGTGATGGGGAAAGGTCTTTTTCCAGTTCTTTATCAGGCTCGGCGGCACCGGCTGGGCACCGATATGCATCAATCTCCACTGATCCAAGTCATAATCAGAAAGCCTTACATCCCCATTTTCTATAGCCAGGAGAATATCCTGAGCCCATGGCACCAGCAGCCACACGATGGTCACCCGCTCCTCCGATATTGCCTCAAGTATCCAGTGGGGCTTCACCCCCTTGAGAATGACGGCCCGTGAGCCAACGATAAAGCTTCCGAACCAGTGCATCTTCGCTCCGGTATGATAGAGCGGTGGAATGCAGAGAAAATTGTCCCCATGTGTCTGGTTATGGTGCCGATTCTCCACGATACAGGCTGCCTCGAGGTTTCTATGGGTTAAGAGAATCGGCTTTGGGGCGCCCGTGGTCCCGGAGGTGAAATAAAGCCCTGCCTCATCCTCAAGGCCTAGCTTAACCTCGGGTACCAGCGGTGAGCTCTGATCCAGTAGGTCCTGGAATTTTTCTGCGTAATCCGGTCTTACCTCATCCGGCCCAACAAAAAAATAGTCCTTTACGGTGGCAAGCTCTCCCCGTATGGCATTGATCCTGTCGATGAATTCCCCTCCGAAGATCATCGCCTTGCCCTCGGCAATTCCCGCGCATAGTTTTATATCATCGGCGGAAAACCTGAAATTCAAGGGTACCGCCCACGCACCAGTCCTCAGGATTCCAAAGTATGCGGGGAGCCACTCAATGCAGTTCATCATAAGGTGCACCACCGTATCGCCCTTCTTGATCCCCCTGGAGATTAGGGCATTGGCGAACCTGTTGGCCTGCTCATTGAACTGCTTCCAAGTGAGCTCAACCCTCTTGTCCTTTTCCGGCTCCCGCTCTATAAGGGCAACCTCATTGCCATACATCCTGGCATTCCGCGCTAAGATATCGCCCAAAAGCATGCTTCGCCCTCCTGTAGTTATTTTTTGCTTTTTTTTCTGACAAAAATAGTTTATACAAATACATAATATCCCAATTTATAGCTATGTCATAGCTATAAAATAACTACTAATAGAAAGTCAAGCCATCTTATTCACCGACACCTTTATAATAAGACCATTTATGTGGCCGAAGAGCGATTCTTTTTTTCCGGTTTCTTCTCTATGCAATTCTTGCATCTGTGACAATTCCTTTCAGCTGGATCATGTAATAAACGACAAAATTGTCAATACGAAAAAAAGAAACGTCGAAATCCCATACGTATAGCTAATAAAGGTAATATACATCGGTATGTTACCTTAAGAAGGTGCCCTTTTCATGCAAGGCATTATTTTAGTAATCCTTTAACAAAGGGGGTGTAGTGATGCGTAAGGTATTCATTTTTGCAATCGTTTTTGGGTGTATTTGTTTTGGCATGGGCACGTTTGCATGGGCAAAGCCAATAAAGGCAGGGGCCATCATCAACCTCACGGGCCCTGCATCCAGTTGGGGGCAGTTCCATGCCAAGGGACATCAGGACTACATAAGGTATATAAACGAGGTACAGGGAGGGGTTGGAGGCAACAAGATAGATCTCACCGTTGTCGATCATGCCTATAAGGTTCCTGAGGCGATCAAATACGTCAAGAAGTTCTGCACCTCTGATAAGATGGACATCATCGCCACATGGGATGCGGGCTCCGGCATTATGTGCAAGCCGATCATCCAGAAATACAAGACCCCGAATATCAATTACTCCACCTACCAAGGAATCCTCAAAGCTCCGGTAGACTATGCCTATCTGCCCTTTGGAAGCTATGTTATGGATAGCTACGCGGTCCTGGAGTATATCCGCACCATCCATCCGGGAAGGGAGGCCCCAAAGGTAGGGCTCTTGACCTATAACAACGCCTATGGGAAGTCAATCCATGGCCCGAGCCAGGAGTATGCCTCCAAACATGGCATTAACATCGTAAGCATTGAACAATTCCCTTCCAAGGCCCTCGACCTCAACACCGAGTGCCTCCGGCTTAAAGAGGCCGGAGCGGAGTATATCTTCATGCAGTGTCTTCCCTCGGCTATCATCATGGCCCTCAAGGCCGCTGATAGGGTGAATCTGGATGTGCCCTTCTTCGGGACCTGGACATCAACGGATCCGGATTTCTTCCCCAGAGGCCAGGGCCTGATCAGGGATCGGATGCATATGGAGTTCCCGGGCTGCCTCCCCGTTGATGGGAGTCCGGGTATCAAGCTCTTGGAGACACTGTGGAATCGGTACCATACAGTAGAAAAATTTGACGCCTCCTATTGGGAAGGCGTCGTTATCGGTTCGCTTATGGTACGGGGATTTCAAAGGGCATACGAGAAATTCGGGGAGGTAGATAGCGAGACTATCAACGATGCCCTCGAGACATTCAGGGACGAGGATTTTGGGGGCCTTATGCCCAACATTACTTACACAAAAGACGACCACAGCGCCTCATTTACCGGACGGATCGTTAAGATTCATGAAGACTCCACCTATACACCGCTTACGAACTTCTTTACTCCCGGAAAGGAACGGATCAAGCTGCTGAAGAGATAACCTATGAAGGCGTTTCGCGGTCAGCCGAGTATCTTCGCCTCCAGAAAGCCCGAGGAAAACAGGGCTGATCTGGAGGTGAAGAATCTCTCGTTACAATTCGGGGGCGTTGTCGCCCTCGATGATGTCGATGTATCAATAAAAACCGGTGAGCTGTTGGCAATCATCGGCCCCAATGGGGCCGGCAAGACCAGTCTGCTGAATTCCATCACGGGATACTACAGGCCGCAAAAGGGCACCATGGCATTCAACGGACAGGATATCTTTCACATGTCAACCCACCACCTCACCGCTCTTGGCATTGGAAGGACCTTCCAAAACATCGAGCTTTTTCCCGGTACCAGCGTTCTCTCAAGTATGCTGCTAGCCACGCATATCCACACGAGCTATGGTGTCGCCCAGGCCTCTGTCTACTCTCGATCGGTAAAACGGGCGGAAGTTCGCCACCGCGAGGTCCTGGAGGAGCTGATTGATTTTCTCGAAATGCAGGCAATCAGAAAGAAGCTCGTGGGCTCGCTGCCTTACGGCTTGCGGAAACGGGTTGAGCTTGGGAGGGCCTTGGCATTGGAACCAAAGCTTCTGCTTTTAGATGAGCCCTTTGCTGGCATGACCTTGGAGGAAAAGGAAGACATGGTTCGATTTCTCGTTGAGCTCAACGAGGCGTGGAACCAAACCATGATCCTCGTGGAACACGATATGTCGGTTGTGATGAGCATTTCTCAAAGGATTGTGGTTCTCGATTTTGGCAAGAAGATCACAGAGGGTCCTCCAGAGATGGTACAGAACCATCCCCAGGTAATCAAGGCCTACCTAGGAGAAGCCGTGAAAATGTAAATAGAATTGAAAATTGACAATTGAAAATTGACAATTAGTCTGCCTGCCGACAAGGGAATTCTTTATTGTAACGTATGGATGAAAAACGCTTAAAACAGAGAACAAAAGAATTCGCCCATAGTTGTGTGAAATTGAGTATGGCTTTGCCGAGAACCTATTTGGGTAATCACATTCAGGGGCAACTGATCCGGTGTTCTACTTCAGTTGCCTCGAATTATCGCGCTGCGTGCATCGCACAATCTAAAGCAAGTTTTGTTTCAAAACTGAGTATTGTACTAGAAGAAGT
>QMLW01000228.1 GCA_003646935.1 Deltaproteobacteria bacterium | reverse complement strand
TGGCGGCATCAGGGGTGGACTGTCCTTAGCCAATGTTGTGGCGAGTATGTTGTTTGGCGGCATTACGGGTGCAGCAATTGCTGATGCCAGCGCCCTTGGGGCTGTGGAGATACCGATGATGAATGATAGCCTGTTATATCATTTCGGGATCATTGTGGTCATGAATCTGGTCATAGGCCTGATCACCCCGCCCCTGGGTCTGGTGCTTTTTGTTGTTGGACCTATCGCAAAGGTGAGCTTTGAACAGGTGACAAAAGAAGTTATCCCCTTCCTGCTGGTGGAGATCGGAGTGCTTCTGATGGTAACCTATATTCCCTTTATTTCGTTATGGATCCCCAGATTGTTGGGATATGTACACTAGGATATGTGATATCAAAATCATTGGGAGAAAAGATGTCAAGGAAAAGAGTAATCATCATGGGCGCGGCCGGAAGAGATTTCCACAATTTTAATACCTATTACAGGGGCAATGAGGACTACGAAGTGGTTGCCTTTACCGCCACACAGATACCGGACATTGAAGGCAGAAAATACCCTGTCGAACTGGCCGGTGATCTGTACCCGGAAGGTATCCCCATCTATGCCGAAGAAGAGGTTCCAAGGTTGATCAAGGATCTGAAAGTGGATGACTGCGTATTCTCTTACAGCGATGTTTCCTATCAACACGTAATGTCCGTGAGCGCTATTGTTTGTTCAGCTGGCGCCAACTACGTACTGCTGGGTCCGGGCGACACCCAGATCAAAAGCAGTAAGCCTGTTGTTTCGGTGGGTGCCGTCCGAACGGGTTGCGGCAAAAGCCAGACATCCAGGAGGATTATAGAGATATTGATGGCAAAGGGCCTGAAGGTGGTTGCCATTCGTCATCCCATGCCCTATGGGGATCTCGTGGCTCAGAAGGTACAGCGTTTTGCGAAGATCTCCGACCTGGAGAAACATAATTGTACTGTTGAAGAGATGGAAGAGTATGAACCGCATGTGGTTCGCGGCAATGTCATCTATGCGGGTGTTGATTACGAGGCAATCTTGAGGGCCGCCGAGGAAGATCCCGACGGCTGTGATGTCATACTCTGGGAGGGCGGGAACAATGACTTCCCGTTCTACAAGTCAGACCTTCACGTCACCGTAATAGACCCCCATCGTCCGGGTCACGAACTGACATATTATCCCGGTGAAGTTACCTTGAGGATCGCAGATGTTGTGGTGATCAACAAGATGGACAGTGCTGATGCCGCAGGCATCCAGACCGTGAGGAGGAGCATCGCCGCTGTGAACCCAGATGCTATTGTGGTTGACGGCGCCTCTACCATCAAGGTTGAAGACCCTTCCGTAATAAAAGGAAAGAAGGTCCTTGTTGTTGAGGACGGTCCAACCCTGACCCACGGGGAAATGAAGATCGGCGCTGGGGTGGTTGCCGCCCAGAAATTCGGTGCGGCCGGGCTGGTTGACCCACGGCCATACACGGTGGGCCGGCTGTCGGAGACGTTTGAGAAATATCCCGAGATCGGAACGTTACTTCCCGCCCAGGGATACGGCGAGGTGATGTTAAAGGACCTGGAGACAACCATCAATAGTACCGAATGTGACGCGGTTGTGATCGGCACGCCCATTGATCTGAGCAGGATCATTGACATCAAGAAACCGAACACAAGGGTATATTATAACCTACAGGAGATCGGATCACCTAACCTGGATGAGATCCTGGCTAATTTTGGGAAAAAACATAATCTGTTTTAAGCCATAACTGTTTTATGTTACATATGGGAGTGATACGTCTTCCGGTCACTTCTGTTTTTGACTCACGATTTTAAATAATCACATCCGATACCGCTAAAAAACAGAGGAGTACGTTATGGCTTTTAACCTAAAAAACAGACATTTTTTAAAGCTCTTGGATTTCAGTCCAAGCGAAATCAAATTCTTGCTTGATCTTTCTGTTGACCTGAAAAAGGCAAAATATGCGGGAGTAGAGCAACCCCGATTGATCGGCAAGAACATCGCCCTTATTTTCGAAAAATCCTCCACAAGGACCAGGTGTGCCTTTGAGGTGGCGGCATACGACCAAGGCGCAAGGGTTACCTATCTGGGTCCGTCCGGTTCTCAGATGGGCAAAAAGGAGTCCATGAAAGACACCGCCAGGGTTCTGGGCAGGATGTATGACGGTATCGAATATCGCGGTTTCGGGCAGGAGATAGTTGAAGAACTGGCGAAATACGCGGGCGTGCCGGTCTGGAACGGCCTGACTAACGAGTTTCATCCTACCCAGGTGCTGGCGGATTTTATGACTATGATGGAGCACTCTGACAAGCCGCTGCACCAGATCAAGTTTGCCTACCTGGGTGATGCGAGGTACAATATGGGTAATTCCCTTCTGATTGGCGCCGCCAAGATGGGCATGGACTTTCGCTCCGTGGCGCCCAGGGAGGTTCAGCCTTCCAGAGACATGGTTGACGAGGCGAAAAGAATTGCTGCCGACACCGGCTCCAAGCTCCTTATCACCGATGATCTAAAGGAGGGCGTCAAGGGCTGCGATTTTCTCTACTCAGACGTCTGGGTCTCCATGGGTGAACCGGATGAGGTGTGGAAAGAGAGGATTGAACTTCTAACACCCTACCAGGTCAATAAAGAAGCCATGGAACTAACCGGAAACCAAAAGGCAAAATATATGCACTGCCTGCCAGCGTTCCATAACCGTGAAACAGAGATCGGTGAAGAGATCTACCGGAAATTCGGTTTGGAAGCCATGGAAGTGACCGAAGAGGTCTTTGAATCGGAGGCATCCATTGTCTTTGATGAAGCTGAGAACAGGATCCACACCATAAAGGCCGTCATGGTGGCGACCCTGGGAGGTTGATTATATATGTTGAATGTTATTGTTGCCGCATACTATAGGTTCGCTTGAAAGGTGAAAAGCTGTGCTAGGCAAGGAATTCATTAATTCCGTGGCAAATGGAAAAATGGATATCATCCAGATGCTTCTGGACGTTCTCGCTGAGACGGGTTCGAGGTATTGTCTGATCGGCGGTCTCGCAGTGAACGCTTACGTTGAGCCGGTGGTGAGTCTTGATCTTGATATCGTAGCTGCGATTAAACATATCGAGGCCATCTGCAAAGCGGCTGAGAGACGGGGCCTTAGGGTTGAGCGCTTCGAGCATAGCGTCAATCTTACCAGTGAGGCGTCCGATTTGCGCATCCAGCTTCAAACGGATCCCCGATATCAGGAATTTCTTTCAGACGCGGAATCACATGCCATCTTGGGCTACAAGATGAAAGTGGCCAAGCTCGGAGATGTTCTGCGGGGAAAAGTCTGGGCTTATATGGATAAGGAGCGAAGGAAGAGCAAAAGACAGAAGGATTTAGCCGATATTCTCCGCATTATAGAGGCATACCCAGAGCTCGAAGAAGGCCTGCCGCAAAGCCTTCGGAGTGAAGTGAGGGAACGGTAGGCGTACACAGCTCAATCGAGCCTAGCACCTAATCTGAATGACTTCTGGATTGTTTATTGAGCTATGGTGCTGGCTCAGAAATTGCTCTTATTGCCTGTGCTGTATCCTTCATATCTTGCAGCGTGTTAAAATACCCCATGCTGATCCGAACTGTTCCCTCAGGGAAGGTTCCGAGCGTCTGATGGGCCAAGGGGGCACAGTGCAATCCCACCCGGACGAAGATGTCATAGCGGCTGTTCAGGATGTCGGCGGCCTCAGGCGGAGGGATGCCCTCCTCCATCCATGCCAGGTTGATCGAGCCACACCCGCCAAATGCCCGATCTGATTCGATGGGCAGGATTCTATCAAAGGTGACCGATAAGGTGGCCGTTTGATCTTCCGCCTTGAGCGGTCCATAGATCGTGATGCCGGGGATATGGTACAAGGCCTTGAGCAGGGATTCGGTAACGTTCATGGTGAACGCTATGCGGCTTGGATCGGTAACATGAAACAGGGTTGCGAGACCTTCTCGGGCATGTTCTACAATGCGGGAGGCCTCGAGGGATAACCGGTGCCCTGATCTGCCGGGATTTGCCCCTACCTCTCGCATATAATGAGTCATGGCTTCCGTGACCTGCGGAGGCTTGGGAAATGAGGTAGCAGCGTTATCCAGATAGATAAATCTTTTCATGGAATGATCTAATCCTTGCACCTTACGCCCTGCGCCTTGAGCCACATGACTAAATCAATTTGAGTCATATTTTAATCCACTCGTTACTTGTCGGTTTGAGGCGAAACTTCATTGACCTTAGACTCCCTCAAGATGCGGGTTGCGTCCATATCGATCTCCATGGTGTCCGGATCGATCACAACGCCGTAATGCTCCCGGGCGCCCCCGATACTCACGTACCCATCGAGCACATCACGTTTCACGAACTCTAAGTCCCGTTGGAGGGGATCTCCATATCCTCCTCCACCTGCAGCATCCATGGTAACCACATCACCGGGTTTCAATTGGGTGAGGCCATAGGGGTTTCCTTTTTCCCCATTTATCAGGAACTGGGCCTTTGCCCCATCCTTACCGTTGAAGAGGCCCTCCGGAGGATAGCGATACCTGCCCGACTGGATTCCGAGGTTCACCGGAGGCAGCGGGGCATACGCATCATCCGGCACCCTGAACACTACCCTTCTACCC
>QMLW01000227.1 GCA_003646935.1 Deltaproteobacteria bacterium | reverse complement strand
GCTCTGCGGAGATTCCTCTCATGGCGGATGTGTTGGTGGGGGATTCCCGCAGCGGTTTGTGCTTCAGCGAGGCCTCGATCGGGTTGCTGCCCGGCTGGTCGGGAATTGGCAGGACCTTGGTCAAGGCGGGCCTCACCAATGCCAAATACATGGCTATGACGGCGAAGGAGGTGAAGGCGAAGCAGCTCAAGGAGATCGGGACGTATAATGAGGTGGTGGAGGTTCCCTTTCCATTTCCCAAGAGGCAGAAAACCGATGATCCAGAAGCGGATAAGGCACGGTACCGGGAAGAGCTGAAGATGCATAATGAGAATGCAGGGCTCATTTTGCTTCCGAGGGCACTGGAGCTTGCCGTGTGTCCGCCGGAAGAGATCCCAAGGGTTGATGGGGAAGAGAGGGTGGCCCTGGCCACCGATGAGGAGATCGACCAGGAGATAACCAGGCGAAGTAAGCCGGAGAATTACTCACATCTTTGGGGGAGACCCTTGAGGGAGGTGAAGGATGAGATAGCGAAGATCGGAAGACCGCTTGCACCCCAGTCGATAGAGGCGTTAACAGCGCTCTTCGAGGGCTACGATCCGGCACAATTTGATGAGATCTCATTCGTGGAGAGGGAGATGGAGGCGGACGCACGACTTTACCGGGATCCGAGATTCCGGGCCGGTATTATAGGCACACTCGAGCAAAGGGTAACCGATTATAGATTATAGGGGGTACGCACAATGAGAGGGTATTTTGAAAAAATGACGCCTTTAGGAAGGGGGCTTCAAGAAAGCGATAGGCAGCAGAACGCGGCCAATGCCCAAGAGATAGCAAAGGTTGAACAAGAGGTGGCCATGGCCGTAGAGCGGAGAAAGGAGACGGGTCTTCCAACCGAGAAGATCCACAAGCGAGGCGAAAAGACGGCCTGGGAGCGGTTGGAACAATTAGTGGATCCCGGAACGTTTCAGCCCTTAAACAGCCTCTATGATCCGGAGTTCAATCAGGAGGGAACAACTGGAGTTGTTTCCGGAATAGGGCAAATCTCGGGGAGGTATGCCTCAATCATCGCCTCGGACAACAAGGTCCTCGCGGGGGCCTGGATCCCGGGCCAGCGAGAACACGTATTTCGCGCCCAGGATATTGCAGAACGGTTGCGTATTCCCCTTGTCTGGGTACTCAACTGCAGTGGCGTAAAGCTCACCGAACAGGAGAAGGTATACGCCGGGAGGAGGTCAGGGGGTAGGACGTTCTTTCGGCATAGTGAGCTGATTCAAAAGGGAATACCGGTAATTGTGGGCATGTATGGAACCAATCCAGCCGGCGGTGGATACCATGCAATCAGCCCTGCCATCATCTTCGCTCACGAGAAGTCCAACATGGCAGTGGGTGGAGGCGGAATTGTGAGCGGCATGTCTCCGAAAGGAGGATTTGACCTGGAGGGGGCGGAGATGATTATAGAGGCGACCAGGAAGTTCAAGCAGGTGCCACCCGGAAGCATAAAGATTCACCATGACCAAACCGGGTTCATGAGGAAGGTATTCAACACCGAGGAGGGAGTTCTCGGTGCCCTGCGGGAATGCATGGCGGGTATGCCCCAGTATGATCCCTCACACTTTAGGGTGGCGGACCCTGCTGATCCGATGTATCCCGCGGATGAGCTCAACTACATCGTACCCATCAACCAAAAAAGGACCTACAGCATTGAGCAAGTGTTGGCCCGTGTGTTTGATGGAAGTGAACACATGGAGTACAGGCCGGACTACGGCCCTGAGGTCTACTGCGGGTTGGCGAAAATAGACGGGTTTTTAGTCGGGGTGATTGCCAATCGACAGGGATTTCTGGGGAAAGGATATCCCCGGTATGCGGAGAATCAATACATGGGTATCGGTGGCAAGCTTTACCGAGAAGGGCTTATCAAGATGAATGAGTTGGTCATGTTCTGCGGTAGAGACAGGATACCCATGATATGGTTTCAAGATACCAGCGGTATTGATGTGGGTGATATCGCCGAGAGGGCGGAACTCCTGGGCTTGGGACAGGCCCTCATTTACTCTATCGAGAGCTCAAAGCTCCCCATGCTGTGCGTGGTGTTGAGAAAGGGAACAGCGGCAGCCCACTACATCATGGGAGGGCCTCAGGCCACCAGGAACAACGCCTTTACCCTGGGCGTGCCCACCACCGAGATCTACGTGATGCATGGGGAGACTGCTTCCGTTGCGGCCTTTGCCAGAAGATTGGTCAAGGAGCAAGATGCGGGCAACCCCCTGGAACCGGTGATTGATAAGATGAATGCGCTCGCACAGCAATACCATGACCAGTCGAGGCCGATCTATTGCGCAAAGACCGGTCTGGTGGATGAGATCATTCCCATGGCAGGCATAAGAGACTATTTCATTGCGTTTACCCGATGCTGTTACCAAAATCCTCAGAGCGTCTGTCCCCACCATCAGATGCTGCTGCCGAGATCAATACGGGGATAATATTATGAGATTGAACACCTGTTAGTGGTGAAGGAAAAAATTAGGCATAGGTTGAAAATCAAAAGCCCGAAATCCGAAATCCTAAACCCGAAACAGTATCGAATGAACCAAATCCGAATGACAAAAACACGCTAATCAAGCTGTTGTTAGGTTATGAATGCTAGGTTTGCACATGATTTATTGCATGTTTTGTACAGTAGAATTTTGGATTTGTTTCGAATTTCGGATTTGATTTGGACCTGTCAGTACTAGGAAGGAGGAATATGAAATGAGCGAATATGATATCTTTAAACTCAACCCAAGGATGCCGAAAAAGGTTAGGCTGGCAGAGATAACAATGAGGGATGGGATTCAACATGAGGAGGTATGGATCCCTACCGAGGCAAAGATATACTACCTACAGGAGTTGGCCTTCGCAGGGGTCAAGAGGCTTGAGGTGACAAATCTGGGCTCCCCCCGTGTAATGCCCCAGTTCAAGGACGCAGAAGAGGTGTTCAAGGGGGTCAGGAGTGATATCTTTAAAAAACGCCTGGCCAAACGAAACATCAACGAAGACGACATTGAATGGACTGCCATCACTATCAGGGAACCGTCCGTGGACAGGGCCATTGAGCTAAAAGAAAAGGGCTATGGCCCTGATCGGGTCTTGATGATGGTATCAACCGATGAGGAACACCACTTTGCAAACTCCGGCACCACGCTTCCCTCTTATTGGAAGGAGGCAGAGAGGTGTATAAAGAAATGCAAGGATGCTGGTATCAAGATGAATGGAACGGTGAGCACTATCTGGGGAAGCCCCATATCAGGCCCAACAAAATTAGAGGATGCGGTAGAGTTTACAAAGAGGTGGCTCTCTATTGGTGCAGATGATATCGAGCATGCCGACCATGACGGCTCTGCCCCACCTGATCAGGTATATAGGTACTTTTCCATGCTCTTGGATGAGATTCCCAACCCCGATCTGCATGTGGCCCATTTTCATGTCACCAGAGGCTGGGGTCTGGCGAATGTGCTGGCTGCCCTTCAGGCTGGAGTGGAGATCTTTGAGGGATGCCTGGGAGGTACCGGGGGACAGCCCACCAATTTCCTTGACAGAACCCCTGTACCTGGCACGGGTGCATATTACTATAAAGACCCTAATGTAGTGGGCCTGGTCACATTTGAGGATATGTGTGTCATGTTAGATGAGATGGGCATTGATATAGGGGGTATAAATATTGATAGGATTCTGGAGCTTGGCACCCTGATGGAGAAGACCATTGGAAGAAGACTGAGGGCTGAGTCTATCCTCAATGGCAGGATTCCAAAGGAGCCCAGGGAGGAGTTCAAGAGGCCCAAGCTTCATGCTGACAAAGTGAAATTTGGTGAGAAACCTGGCCAGATCATACCTGATGGGTGGCCAGAGAAGGCCGAGGTTCCGAAGGAGATGTTGGTGAGAAAGTAGACCCTAAGTGCTCGCAGAGCACCCGCACTGGGTATCCTGAGAGATAAGAGTGCTTTTCTTCAGTTCTAGGAGGATAGTAGATATCCTAAAAAAGCCTGAAAAATACTAAAAAAACTTTGAAAAAAGCCTTGACAAAAGTTTCCCAAAAGTATAAAAATTCTCGAAATAGTTTCCCAATAGTAAATAAACCTTTTAAGGAATCAGGTCTGACAGAGTTGAGGAGCATAGAAAGACAAATACCTTGGAAGAAAATAAGATCGCAGAGAAGATAAGAAATCTAAGGCTGGAAAAGAATATAACTTTGGAAAATCTCGGTGAAAAAACAGGGTTTACCAAAGGTTATTTATCCAAGCTGGAAAATGCCAAAAAGGTTCCACCCATAGCTACTCTCAGTAAGATTGCGAGGGCACTGGGGGTTGAGATTGCAGATTTCTTTGATAGAGAGACAAAAGACATTAGCTATTCTATTGTCAGAAAAGACGAGAGAAAACCTGTTATACGTGATGGAACACTTTTTGGTTATCATTACGAGTCAATCGCCTATAAAAAACATCACAAAAAGATAGAACCTTTCATAATTACCTTAATCCCTCATGCAAGAGATCATACAATATTTGACCATAGAGGGGAAGAGCTTATGTTCGTTCTAGATGGGAAAATGAAGGTCTTTCTTGGTGATGAAAAACATATCCTGAAGGAAGGGGATTGTATATACTT
>QMLW01000226.1 GCA_003646935.1 Deltaproteobacteria bacterium | reverse complement strand
TGGCGATCTCCTCGGAGGGGACGGCAACGGGCGGAAGCTCCTCGGGGGGCTTTGCCTCGAGGGCCTTCTTCTCCTGCAATTCCTCTTCGGCTGGCCTCTCCTCGGGGGCCTTCACCACCACGGGTTTCGTGGGAGGCGGCTCCTTCAGGACAACTCGTTTCTCGCAGGAAACGATAAAAAAGGCCGCTGTCATCATACCGATGGCAATGACCTTATCAAGGTACATGATTTGTTGTGCTTTCATCCCCTATGAGGAGTCTAAGAATATTCCATCCATTTGACGAAAGCAAATGGATGGTAACGTCAAATTACCACCTAAAAATTACTAACGAAGCTTCGCCTCAAACCGACGAGGTGTTAATGCCGTGAATTACGCGAAGCTTCGAATTGCAAAATAGATGGTATTCTACTATGACGCGGCCCCAAGGTAAAGAGCATTTCTGACAGGCCCTCGACTATTAGTCGAGGGCCGCATCTCTCCTCTTATCGGTCGCTACAAGGGGAACTGAAAAACCTGCTCACTATCGATCTCAAGCCCGACCGTTGGTCGAGGTGCATCATTTCACTTCCTCAAAATCTGCATCAACAACATCCTCATCCGCCTTTGCCGACTCAGCCGAACCTGCTGCGGATTCCGCTCCGGCCTGAGCCTGTGCCTGCTCGGAAGCCTGTGCGTACAGGACCTCGGCGATCTTATGAGAGACCTGTGTCAACTCGTCTGAAAGGCGCTTGATCTCCGCCGCATCCTCACCCTCCATAGCCTTCTTGAGATTGGAAATGGCGTTCTCTATCTCCGTCTTGGTGCCGGCATCGATCTTATCTCCAGCCTCCTTCATGGACTTCTCAATCGAGTATACCTGAGAATCAGCGGCATTCCGAGCATCAATGAGCTCCCTCTTTTTTCTGTCTTCTTCAGCGTGAAGCTCCGCATCCTTGACGAGCTTCTCGATCTCCTCTTCGCTGAGACCACTCGAGGCGGTTATCTTTATGGATTGTTCCTTTCCCGTACCGAGGTCTTTTGCGGACACGTTCACGATGCCATTCGCGTCGATATCGAAGGTTACCTCTATCTGGGGCATACCCCTCGGTGCCGGTGGTATCCCCACAAGCTCAAACCGGCCCAGGGTCTTATTGTTAGCCGCCATTTCCCTCTCACCCTGAAGAACATGGATGGACACTGCTGGTTGATTGTCGGCGGCAGTTGAGAATATCTGGCTCTTCTTCGTGGGTATCGTGGTATTCTTCTCAATGAGCTTGGTAAACACCCCGCCAAGGGTCTCAATACCGAGTGAAAGAGGGGTCACATCTAGGAGGAGAACGTCCTTCACGTCGCCCTTCAGCACACCGCCCTGAATGGCCGCACCGACTGCAACGACCTCATCGGGGTTTACGCCCTTGTGCGGATCCTTGCCGAAGATCCCCTTTACCTTCTCCTGAACCTTGGGCATCCTGGTCATCCCACCAACGAGAATAACCTCGTCGATATCGCTGGGCTTCATGCCCGCATCCTTGAGTGCGATGTTACACGGTTCAACGGTCTTCTCGACCAGGTCGTCCACAAGGGCCTCGAGTTTTGCCCTCGAAAGCTTTATATTCATGTGCTTCGGGCCGCTGGCATCAGCGGTGATAAAGGGGAGGTTCACGTCCGTTTCCATGGAGGTAGAGAGCTCCATCTTCGCCTTTTCGGCGGCCTCCTTGAGCCTCTGTAGCGCCATCTTGTCATTTCTGAGATCAATGCCCTGATCCTTCTTGAACTCATCGGCCAGGTAATCCATCACCCTTTGATCGAAGTCCTCGCCCCCTAAATGGGTATCGCCATTGGTGGCCTTCACCTCAAATACCCCGTCTCCGATTTCCAAGATCGAGATATCAAAGGTGCCCCCTCCCAGATCGAAGACCGCAATCTTCTCGTCCTTCTTCTTATCCAGTCCATAGGCGAGCGAGGCAGCCGTCGGCTCATTGATGATTCGCTGCACGTTCAATCCAGCTATCTTCCCGGCATCCTTGGTGGCCTGCCTCTGGCTGTCATTAAAATAGGCCGGGACGGTAATCACGGCATCGGTCACCTTCTCGCCCAGGTGTTCCTCGGCGGTCTGCTTCATCTTCTGCAAGATCATCGATGAGATCTCCGCTGCGCTATAATCTTTCCCCTTGACGGTCACCTGCGCGTCGCCGTTCGATGCCTTGGTAATCTTGAAGGGCGATATCTTGATGTCCCTTTGAACTTCGGGAGAGTCATACTTCCTTCCAATCAGCCTCTTCACCGCATACACGGTGTTATCCGGATTGGTAATCGCCTGCCTTTTTGCAGTCTGCCCCACCAGCCGCTCTCCGCTATCGGTAAATGCCACCATAGAAGGCGTAGTCCTGTTGCCCTCTACATTTGCGATCACCTTTGCGTCGCCCCCCTCCATCACGGCAACGCAGGAATTCGTGGTTCCCAGATCGATTCCAATTATCTTGCTCATTATCTCCTCCTTAAGATCTATTGTGCAAAATGCATATCCCTATGCATGATCTTCTTCATTGTCTTTTTTTTGGCCATTTCCCTGAGAGATCACCACCATGGACGGCCTAATGAGGCGACCGTTAAGCAGGTAGCCCTTTTGCATCTCCATGATTACATGCTTAGGTGGAACAGTATCATCCGCCTGCTGGGAGATGGCCTCATGAAAGTTTGGATCGAAGGGCTTTCCCGTGGCCTTAACCTCTTCAAGGCCCTCCTTCTCCAAGGTGTCCATCAAACCGTTGAGAGTCAGCTTGATGCCCTCAGCTAATCCCGATGGATTGCTACCATCCTCCGCATGCGAGAGGGCCTTTTCCAGACTGTCAATTACGGGGAGAAGCTCCTTAATAAGGGTTGCGTTCGCGAATTTCGCAAGCTCCTCCCGTTCCTTTGCTCCCCTCCTCTTGACGTTCTCCATCTCAGCATAGGTCCGCATGTAGAGGTCATAGTTTTCCTGAGACTTCTGCTCAACATCCTTGAGTTTCTCGATGAGCTCCTGCTTGGTCATCTCCTCTATTGATTTCTGTCGCTCTTCCTTGCCGCTCTTTTTGGATTTCGCTGTATCCTTTTCGCTAGACCCTACTGATTCCCCCTCTCTCTCCTCTGCTTCCTGGCTCGTTTTTACCTCTATTTTGCTCATAGGCTCACCATCGGATGTCTGTCAAATCCATATCGTACTCATCAATAATTAGTGATTATTCTCTCTCGGATGCTCCAGTTCCAGCGTACATCCCCTGTTTTTCAAACAGAGACTAACTCCCTAAACTATAAGGTAAAACAATCATTTGGGAATCTAAACATCGGGGCAGTACTTGTCAAGGGTAGGGCCGTGAGAAGATGGGGCTCATCTGTTTTTTTCCAAGGAGAAAACAGGGGGATCGTGGGGATTCGAAAAATCGATACGTAAAACGAATCACCACTTACAATCCAGGGAAGTAAAAAGCTCTACAGCCCCCTTCCCGTGATCCTCTGAAGGGCTTCGAGATATTTATCCCTTGTGATGTTGATTACCTCTTCCGGCAGCTTTGGCGGCGGCGGCTTCTTGGGCCAGTCGAGCCCATCGAGGTAATCCCTTAAGAACTGCTTGTCAAAACTCCGCTGAGCCCGCCCCGGCTCATATTCATCCATGGGCCAGAACCTGGATGAATCCGGGGTCAGTACCTCGTCGATGAGTATGAGGGATCCGTTTTTGTATCCGAATTCGAACTTCGTATCGGCAATGATGATGCCCTTTCCGGCTGCCAGCTCCATTCCGAACTCGTATATCTCTAAGCTAATCCTCTTGATCGCACCGGGGACATCTTCTCCTACAAGCCGAACCACTTCATCAATGGAAATATTCTCATCGTGGAGACCCACCTCTGCCTTGGTAGAGGGGGTAAAGATGGATTCCGGCAGCTTTGAGGACTCCTTCAGCCCATCGGGAAGAGCCACGCCTGAAATACTGCCTTTCTCCTGATACTCGCGCCATCCCGATCCCGAGATATATCCCCTTACAACGCATTCCACGGGCAGAGGCTTGGCCTTTATCACCAGCATGCTTCGGTCCTCTAGGTATTCCCGGTACGGCCAGCACACCTCGGGATATTCATCGGGATTCGCGGTGATCACGTGATTTTCGATAATGGAAGAGGTCTTTTCAAACCAAAATAGCGAGATCTTGTTCAGGACCTTTCCCTTATCCGGAATGGGATCATCCATCACCACATCAAAGGCCGACATCCGGTCGGTGGTAACGATGAGCAATGTATCCCCGAGGTCATAGATGTCTCTCACCTTTCCCCGATTGGCCAGCTTGAGCTCCGGAAAATGTGTTTCCCTGACTACTGTCACCGTCATGGTCAAATCCTTTCGGTGTTTAATATAGAACTTAGTTCGCTTCGCTCACAATTGGAATATTGGAATGATGGAATAATGCCTGCCTGTCGGCAGACAGGGGTTCTTAAGAAAATGGGGCAGTGGTTTATTGGAAAGATTTCTCTTGACAGGGAAGTTAATAAATGGATCATTGCTTTTAAAACCAACACTCCAATATTCCACCATTCCATTATTCCATGTGTGAGACAATATGGAACAGTCTCAAAAAACCTTTTTAATTTCAATAAGTTGTAGAATTTCCGAGAC
>QMLW01000225.1 GCA_003646935.1 Deltaproteobacteria bacterium | reverse complement strand
GGGTAGGAATTCTGCTCATGAATGGCGGTAGGGATTCCGAGAATCCACGCCATAAGACACAGGGGCCCCGACGAGTAGCCGCCCACGCCCACGACCAGGTGAGGTCGAACATCCCGTAAGATCCCCAGTGACTGAAAAGAGCTCACCACAATCTTTGACATCGCCTTCAGCCCTCCCCATATGCCCTTGCCGAGAATCCCCTCTACATCGATAGGCCGTGCCTCATAGCCCGCCCTAGATATGATGTCCTCCTCCATCCTTTTTCTGCCCACCACGAAGAGTATCCGGGCTTCGCTGAACCGTTTTGTAAGCTCATCGGCGATGGCAATCCCCGGGAAAAGATGACCGCCCGTACCTCCTCCGGCGATTATGATTCGATATCCCTTTTCTGTTGTCCGTTGTCCGTTGATCATTGATTTAAGATGATATTAAAATATGCCAAAGGCATAATGCCGTGCGCCATACGCCTTGCGCCCTAAGCCACATGATTACAGCGATTTGGGTCATGTTTTAATCTGCTCGTTACTTTTGCCTTTGAGGCGAAGCTTCGCTAATATGTTCCTCATCTCCTTCTTCCCTCCACGGCCTTCCTGGAGATGTTCATCAGTATCCCAATACTCATAAAATTGACGATGAGCGAGGACCCACCGTAGCTGATAAAAGGGAGGGTGAGGCCCTTGGTAGGCAGCAGTGCCATGACCACGCCCATGTTCACTATTACCTGTATCGCCAGCATGCAGCTAATCCCCATGGCAAGATAGGTCCCATAGAGCTCCGGGGCTCGAAGCGCAATCTTGATGCCCCTGATGACCACGATCGTAAACAGGATCAACAGCGCGCTCACCCCTATGAACCCTATCTCCTCGGCTATGATTGCCAGGATAAAGTCCGTATGCGGCTCCGGCAGGTACAGGAGTTTCTGCTTGCTGTTTCCGAGACCCACCCCTAAAAACCCCCCTGAACCGAATGCCAAAAAGGAATGGATTATCTGAAAGCCAATCCCCTGGGGATCCTCCCATGGGTTCAAGAAGGCCCACAACCGATTCAGCCGGTAGGCGGTCTGCGTGATCAAGTAAAAAAGAATAGGCACAGCAAGGCCCAGCAATACGATGAGCTGTGCGAGGTTCACTCCCCCGATGAATAAAAGGATCAATATCCACATCCCTATGATAACGGCAGTGCCGAGATCCGGCTGAGCCAGGATCAGCCCTATCACGATGGTCCCTGCCAGAAGGTGCGGAAGGAGCCCGCGGGAGAATGATCCCATATGCTCGAAGTTCTTCTGCATGCTGTAGGCCACGAACATGGCCAGGGAGAGCTTGGCTATCTCCGATGGCTGGATCGAGATAAAACCGAGCCGAAACCAGCGCTGAGCACCCCCCACCTTAATCCCAAGCCTCGGTACGAGCAGCAGCGCCAAGAGGATGGTGCTCGATACGAGAAACAGGTACACGAACCTGCGGTACAATAGGTAGTTGATGTTCTTGGCGATGATCATTACCAGAAAGCCAAACAGGCAAAACATAAGCTGTTTTCTCAGGTAGTAGTAGTGATCGCCGTACCGCTGCTCTGCGAGAATCGAACTGGCACTGTAGACCGCCACCAATCCGATACCCACCAGCAGTATCACCGCGGTGAGGATCACCGGATCGAAATTGTAATGGCCGCCGCCCTTAGGTGCCATCTCTCAGCCTTTTCACGGCCTCCTGAAAGGCCATCCCCCTATGCTGGTAGTTCCTGAACATGTCAAAGCTTGAGCAGGCAGGAGCAAGGAGAACCACATCCCCCTCCTGGGCCCGGTCATATGCGCGGTACACCGCATCATCCAAACTCCTGACCTCGCTCCAGGGTATCGTCCCGTTGAAGGCAGCGGCCAAAAGGGTGCTGGACTCCCCGATCAAAACCGCGTCCTTTACCCTGCCTTTGGCCGCATGAACCAGGGGTTGATAATCGCTTCCCTTGTGTCTTCCACCGGCAATCAAGACCACCGGCCGGGAAAAACTGGTGATGGATTTGATGGCCGCATCGATGTTGGTTGCCTTGGAGTCGTTATAGAAGGCCACACCCCCTATCGTGTCTATCAACTCCATCCTATGGGGCAATCCCTTAAAGCCATCGATTCCCTCCTGTATGGCACCAGGGGGGGCATCGATTGCCAAGGCCCCGAGAACCGCGGCCATGACGTTTGCTTGATTATGTGTGCCGGCTAAGGCAAATCGATCCAGATTGAACGTGGCCTCCCCGTGCCCCGGAACCCTCACCACAATCCTTCCACCCTCAACGAAGCCCTGCCGCCCCTCTTTGCGCTCCATGCCGAACCGAAAAACCCGAGGCCCTCCTTTCGGCTCCAGTGCTTTAAGCTCGGGATCGTCGTCATTGAGAATCAGGACCTGCTCCGGTCCTTGGTTTTCGAAGATCCGCTCCTTGGATCGTACGTACGCCTCATAATCCGCGTACCGGTCGAGGTGATCGGGGCTGATGTTGAGAATCATTGCCGCGTGCGGCGAGAATGCCTCAACGGTATCGAGCTGGAAGCTGCTGATCTCCAGCACCACGTAATCGGCATCCTGGGCTCCAGCTATGTAGTCGGTGAGGGGAAAGTCGATGTTTCCTCCCACAAAGACCTTTCGCCCTCCTCGAGACAGCATTTCCCCGATGAGCTTCACCACCGTTGACTTTCCATTGGTGCCGGTTACCGCAATGCTGGGCGTTCTGAGGTATCTCCAGGCCACCTCCAGTTCGCCCAGGATCGGTACGCCCTTCCTCGCGGCCTCAACGAGCGGCGTGATGTCCAGTGGTACGCCCGGGCTGACAACGATCAAGTCCGTCTCCACAAAGCTCTCCATGCGGTGATCTCCAAGCTCGAGCTCGATCCCGCCCCTTGAGAGCTCGCCCAAGAGCCTGTCATCAAAGGCCGATCCATCAAGCGTATCGCTCACCGTTACCCGTGCTCCCTGCCGCGCAAGCCAATTGGCCGCGGCCGCGCCGCTCTTGCCCAGGCCCACCACGAGAACCCTTTCTCCAATTTTCAATTGACGATCGACAATCGACAATTCATTACCTCAGCTTCAACGTGCTTATCGAGAGCAGGGCCAGCATAATGGCGATGATCCAAAACCGAACCGTCACCTTTGCCTCCGGCCATCCCTTAAGTTCAAAGTGGTGATGGAGCGGCGCCATCCTGAACACGCGCTTACCCCTGGTGATCTTGAAGTAACCCACCTGCAAGATCACCGAAAGGGCCTCCACCACGAACAGCCCGCCAACGAGGATGAGGGTTATCTCCTGCTTGCAGATTATGGCCATCATCCCCAGGGCCGCGCCAAGGGAAAGCGAGCCCGCATCGCCCATAAATACCTGCGCGGGGTAGCTGTTGTACCACAGAAATCCCATGCCGGCCCCTACCACCGCCCCGCAGACCACGGCGAGCTCCCCTGCACCCCTCACATAGGGGATCTGGAGATACTGGGCAATCCGCACATGTCCCGCTAAATAGGTGAACGTGAGGTAGGTGAGAAAGGCGATGATGATTGGCCCGATGGCAAGGCCGTCCAGCCCGTCGGTGAGGTTCACCGCATTGGAGGCGCCTACCACTACCAGGATCGCCAACACCACGTACCCCGTGCCGATATCCGGCAAGAAGGTTTTAAAAAAGGGAAAGGTGAGCCTCGTGTCAAACCCCGGATGATAGTACAGCACCATCCCCGCAAAAAGGGCGATTGCTGTCTGCATGGCAAGCTTGCTCCATACCCGCAGACCCTTGCTGCTCTTTCTGACCACCTTGAGGTAATCGTCCATAAACCCTATGGCGCCGAAAAGTATTGTGACGAGCAATACCAACCAGATAAAGAGGTTGTCTGGATCCACCCACAGCAGCGAGGAGATGAGGATGGAGAACAGCAAAAAGGATCCCCCCATGGTGGGCGTACCCACCTTATTCTTGTGGTTCGGGGGACCGTCGTCCCGCACATACTGGCCAATCTGAAGCCTCCGCAGGTAGGGGATAATCCAGTAGCCCAGGGCCAGTGAGAGGAGAAGGGCCGTCAGGGTTGCGTAGATGGTCCTGAAGGTGATGTACCGAAATACATTCAGCACGGAGAACTGAGTATGAAACATGTATATCAGCTTATACAGCATTTTCCTGCTCCCCTTGTATATCCAAGGACTCCTTGAGCCCATCGACCACCCTATCGAGGC
The DNA here is from genome assembly GCA_003646935.1 of Deltaproteobacteria bacterium. GTDB lineage: Bacteria > Desulfobacterota > DSM-4660 > Desulfatiglandales > B25-G16 > B25-G16. Next base: position 434 of record QMLW01000225.1, on the reverse strand, counting down.
CCACCCTCCGTGAGCCCTTCAGAAACACGATATCGCCCCTCTTCACGTTCGCCTTGATTGCCTCGATCATCTCCGTGTGATCGGACGCATGAACGATCTGCTCTGGAACCATACCCCCCTTCCGGGCCCCTTCGATAACCTGGCGGCCATGTTCGCCCAGCACAACGAGAAATCTCGCCTCCATGGCAGCGATTCGTTTTCCGGCATCGAAATGATACTGGGCTGCGTCAACGCCCAGCTCGAGCATCTCTCCCAGGCCTATCACCAGGCCCTGCCCCTTCTCCCGTAAGCCCTCAATCGTGGTGAGCGCGGCGCCCAGAGACGATGGATTGGCGTTATAGGTGTCATCGATAATCCGTATGCCCCCCGCAAGCTCTCCCATCTGAAAACGGCCCTTCAGGGGCCGGAACTCTCCTAATCCCCGGGCAATCAGC
>QMLW01000224.1 GCA_003646935.1 Deltaproteobacteria bacterium | reverse complement strand
CTATGCACCGGACCCGGCCAGCCAGCGGGTTTCCACGCTCGGGGGCAATGTGGGCGAGAACTCCGGTGGCCCACTGTGCCTGAAGTACGGGGTGACCACGAACCACGTGCTCGGTCTGGAGGTCGTGCTGCCAAACGGGATGGTCGTTCAGATGGGCGGCAAGGCATTGGATTACCCGGGGTACGACCTCACGGGGCTCATGGTTGGATCGGAGGGCACCCTGGGCATCGCAACCAAGATAACCGTGCGCATCATGCGATCACCTGAAGCGGTGAAGACATTCCTGGCCGTCTACGATTCGGTCGAGCAGGCCGGAAAGACCGTTTCGGATATCATCGCAGAGGGCATTATTCCGGCAACGCTGGAGATGATGGACAGGCTCGTTATCAAGGCAGTAGAGGAGGCGGTCCACGCCGGCTATCCTCTCGATGCGGAGGCGGTCCTCATTATCGAGCTCGACGGTCTGAGAGACGGGATGGATGGTCTGGAGAAGCGCATAGTCGAGATATGCGGGAACAACGGGGTCCGAACCATAGATATCGCGGCATCCGAGGAGGATCGAGACAGGCTCTGGGCCGGCCGAAGGGGCGCCTTCGGTGCGGTGGGAAGGCTCTACCCGTCCTATATGGTCAATGACGGAACCGTGCCGAGGGCTCAGCTGCCTCGGGTACTCAAGAGGGTGGCGGAGATCGGAGAGAAGTACGGCGTGCCTATCGGAAACGTCTTCCATGCCGGCGATGGAAACCTCCATCCCCTGATTCTCTTCGACGAGCGCGATAAGGCCCAGCTCGAGCTCGTCAAGAAGGCCTCCTATGAAATCCTTCAGGCATGCGTGGAAGCAGGCGGAACCATTAGTGGGGAGCACGGTATCGGCGTGGAGAAGCTGGATGCGATGTGGTTTCTCTTCGGATGGAAGGACCTCAACGCCATGTGGAAGGTGAAGCGGAGCTTTGATCCGGAAAACCTCTGCAATCCAGGCAAGGTCCTTCCCCAGATGGAGCCAGAGAAGGCTGCGTCATCCCATGGATAACAAAGAAATCAGAAAACGGTTCGTCGATATGGTGGGCGAGGAGGGGTTCAGGGATGACGAGACCATAACCGTCTTTACGATCGATGGTCTCTCGCCCAAGGCCGTGCTCTTCCCCGACACGCCTGAGATGGTTGAGGAGATCGTTATGGTGGCGGCGACCCATGGCCTGAGCATAATCCCCTGGGGTGGAGGAACACAGGTAGATCTCGGCGCACCGCCCCGAAAGATGGATCTCATTCTCCATATGGGGCATCTGAAGGGGATCGTGGAACAAGACCATGAGAATATGAGCGTGACAGCTCAGGCGGGGATACGGTTAGGGGCTCTTCAGGAGAGCCTGCGCGGGGTGGGGCCTGGCTTCTTTCTTCCCCTGGATCCCCCCAGGGCGCAGGAGGTTACCCTAGGTGGAGCGGTCGCAACGAATGCCAGCGGTCCCAGCCGGCTCAGGTACGGGTCATTGAGAGACCTCGTGCTCGGACTCGAGGCGGTGATCCCTGCGGAGGTCGCTCGGGATCGAAGGGCTCGGGCCGGAGGCAAGACGGTCAAAAACGTATCGGGTTACGATATGAGCAAGCTCTATATTGGTTCCCTGGGCAGCCTTGGGATAATCCTGGAGATTACCTGTAGGATACTACCTCTGCCCGAGGACCGTGCCACCGTGGTCGCGGGATTTGCGGGAAATGATCCGGCATGGGCCTGCACACAGGCTGTGATGGAATCCCGCCTAGTCCCCTCAGCAATCGAGGTCTTCAACGGTGAAATCGCATCCTTGCTCCATGCCATTGTTCCCACCTCTGAAGAGCAGGGCGTGTTGGTGGCGGTGCAGTTCGAGGGAATCGGCGAGGCGATCACCCGTGAAATTAAGGAGATTGAGGAATTGACGAATTCAGCGGGAGCACTTTCCATAGAAATCATGCGGGGATCGGGAGAGAGGGAGTTTTGGAAGGAGCTAGGAGAGGTGGGCCAGGCGGTTAAAAAGGGTGCCACCTGGAGCGTAGGCCTCAAGGCCAGCGTTCCCCCATCGTTGTCCTCTTGTATGTGCGAGCATATAGCCGAGGGTGCGCAGAGGGCAGGCGTGTCGTTCCACCGGCTCTCTCACGCCGGCAGTGGCATAACCTCCGCGTATATACCTCTGGCTAAGGGCCTCTACAGGGAAAAAGAGGAGGCCCTGATCCAGATAGCGCAATTACTGAGGGAGCGGGCCGTGGAGATGGGAGGATCGCTTACCGTGGAGTATGCACCGCCCCCATTCAAGGAACGCTGCGATGTGTGGGGAGAGGCAGGGGCCGCCTTTTCTATTATGGAACGCCTCAAGGGAGAGTTCGATCCCGGTTCCACCCTAAACCCAGGCCGGTTTGTGGGGGGATTATAAGGATGGAGCTCAGGGAAGGCCGGCCCGGGAAGAGTGAGGAGGGGTCGTTGTTGGCTATCTACGACGAGGTGGCTCGGTGTAACCGATGCGGGTTCTGTCTCAGCGTGTGTCCGGTTTATGCGATTACCGGCGAGGAGAGGGCAGTCGCGCGGGGGCATAACGTCCACCTTCAGGACATTATCGAGGGAAGGCTTATGATCAGCAAGGAGCTGAAGCAGCCCCTGTTTGATTGTCTTCTCTGCCGTGCTTGTGTTGAGAACTGCATGTCAGGTGTGATCACACACCACAACGTGATCACGGGGCGTGCCGCGTATATGAGGACACTCGGCCAGTCCAGGCTGCTCGGATTTGTTTTCAGCAAGGTTCTGCCTGATCCCAAGAAGATGGATTTCTATGTTCGGGCGGCTGCCCTGGGAAAGAGGACCGGACTTGATCGTGCCCTCAGTGCCCTCGGTGTCCTGAAATGGTTCGGCCGCGATAAGGACAAGGTGGTTGACCTCATTCAGCATTTACCGTTGCGCACCTTCAGGCAATCTCCTGAGGATCACCCTGGAGATCTCGAGGATGCGGACAGAACGGTGGCCTACTTCGTGGGGTGCGGCACCAACTACGCGCTGCCCTACGTGGCATATTCCACGGTCAGGGTTCTGAAGGCGGCCGGGTGCAGCGTCCGGATACTTGATAATGTTTGCTGTGGTTTGCCCCCGTTCAGCTACGGGGATCTCGATGCGGCCAGGGAACTGGCACGGCGAAATATTGAGGTTATGGCGGAGATGGAGGTGGATGCCATTGTGACGGACTGCGGGAGTTGTTCCTCATTTCTGAAGGAATATCCGGATCTCTTCATGGATGACCCCCTCTATAAGGAGAAGGCGTCCACGGTGCGGCCGAAGCTCAAGGCGCTGAGCGAATATCTCGGGGAGATCGGTATACCCGAGCTGCCGGGAAGCCTCGATGCCCGTGTTACATACCACGATCCCTGTCATATGAGCCGGTACCAGAACCTTGTGAATGAGCCCAGGGAGATCATTAGCAGGATTCCAGGCATCGAGTACCAGGAGCTTCCCGAGGCCGGGTGGTGCTGTGGTGCTGCCGGCACCTACAATATCTCCTACTACGGGCAATCCATGCAGGTACTCGATCGTAAAGTGGAGAATATCAAGAAAACAGGGGCCGACATCGTGGTGACCACCTGTCCTGCCTGCAATATCCAACTGGCCCACGGCCTGCGCAGGCATGGGCTTGGCTGTGAGGTTCTCGATCTCGCGGAGCTCGTCGACCGGGTGCTCATGCAAACCCCATCATGAACCGGATGTCACCATAAGCGAGGAACATAAATTTTATCCGCGGGCGGATTAACATCATGTTTTTATTATTGGTTTAGGATGATATTCCAAGGGGCCAAAGGCGCACCACATCGTGAATCGATTTTATCACTTGAACTATTGAGATCGTAAGGATAACTACAACGTAAAAAAGGGAGATTTCTATGCCGAGCAATCACCAGGAGAGCATGAACAAGACCATCGGCCAGGTGGTCGATGGGGTGGCCACCAGATACCCGAACAATATGGCCCTTGTACACCCCGATTCTGGAACGCGGCACGATTACCAACGGTTTTTATCAGAGATCAACAGGGCGGCCAGGGGTATGATGAGCCTCGGTATACAAAAGGGAGATAGGGTTGCCCTCTGGGCTCCCAACGTAGCCGAATGGATAATATGCCAGATTGCCTTGGCCAAGATAGGAGCTATCCTGGTTCCCATAGACCACGGGGCGAGCAAGGAGGACCTCGCCTATATCCTGGAGCAATCGGGATCGAGATCGCTCATAATGACCAGTGGGCTGGCTGGCGATGAGTATCTGAAGATCCTTTCAGACATGGATCATAGCTCCTCCCCGGAACAGGTGATTGTCATAGATAACCAATCCCATCCCGGAATGATCTCCTGGGGCAAGCTGACAGAGAAGGGCGATGAGACCCATATGAAAGCCCTTGACGAACGGGAACGTGAAATCGATGCGAGCGATCCTGTGGCAATTATGTATACCTCGGGAACCACCGGCAAACCCAAGGGCGTCATCCTGGACCATGTGGGTCTGGTGAATAAATCGCTGTTCTCCGCACGAAGACAGGGGCTGAACAATCACGATAGGCTTTGCCTGTTCTTCCCCCTTTTTCACATGTTCGGAAATACCTGTATCACTATGGCTGGGCTCATCCAAGGGGCCTCGATCATCATGCCCTGCGAGACATTTG
>QMLW01000223.1 GCA_003646935.1 Deltaproteobacteria bacterium | reverse complement strand
TCCTCAAAGTCGGTAAGGATGCTGAGCGGAAGCTTGGCGCTCCATGCGTAGCGGCGCAACTGGTAGGCCGGGTGGGTATCTTCTTTAATATCGACTGAGGGCTTTTTGGCCTCCAGGAAGAATTTGCGGGTACCTCCGATACGAAAGCTGTAATCAGGGGCCTTGGTGGCCCCGCCTACTTTAATGGCGTCCTCATGGACCACCTCTTTGTAGGCCTCGGCATACCCCTTTTTATTGGCGATATCCCAGCCCAGTTCTTCAAACAGGGGATTGATGAATTCGAGACGTACCTGGGTTTCGTTATACTTGCCCCGCTTGTAGGCCTCCAGGTTGCGCTCAAAACGCTCAACCAACTCATGAACTTTGGCGGGTGCATTCATAATTTCCCGTTACCTTTACGCGGCAACATGTTTAATATCTTCAAAGGCAGTTTCATCCAGTTGGCTAATCTCCCAGTTATTTTGCAGGTTTAACCAAAACTGAGGACTACCCCCTAGAGCCTTTGAAAGCTTCATTGCCATTTCTGCACTAATACCTCTCTTGCCGCGGCATATTTCATTAATTGTTTTCGGCAATACCCCGATGTGTTTTGCAAGTGCCGATTGAGTAAGGCCAAGCTCCTCAAGCTCATCCTGCAGGACTTCACCGGGATGCACTGGAGTATAGTGTATTTTGCTCATTTCATAGCCCCTTTGCATTTTATTGGTATAAAAGTCAAGCACTTTTCATGAAAGAAACTCAAATGAAGGTATGAATATTTTTTTAAATTCTGATGATCGATTCTATTAAATCTTAACGGCAAATCGGGTAGGTCAAGGGCTTCTCAGCCACTTTCCGCCCTAAGAACCCTACGTAATCGTTTGCCATCACAGGGCTCACGCATCCCAAAGACTTGCCCTTGTGGTGCAATCCGCTGATGAGGCTTGTATTGCTCATCAGCTTTACGATACTAACAAGAAGCCACAAGCCCAAACAGGTTGAATGTGCACGTACTGATGAAAATCCGTGTCCTATTGCCTTCTTTCCTTTCCCTGGTCCTCCTTTTATTCTCGTACCCTCAGCTTACTAATGAGGGTATATCAGTTGCATTATTGTATCCATCTGAATCAGTTCAACAAGAATCCGTCTTTTCCGGCTATTTTCATTTTTCTCTTGAATCTGTACCGTACATCTATTAATATATGTACATTGTCTTTAATGGATGATTTGAAGAAGGGGAAGGCAGATGGGCTCAATATCACTCACCGCATTGAGGAGCAACCTATTTAAAATAGTGGACGAAATTATCAAAACCGGCAATCCAGTTGAGATCGAAAGGAACGGTCATCGGTTAAAGATCATCCTCGAAGAGAAGAGGAGCAAATTGGACAATCTCAAGCCTCATGATTGTATTGTCGGAGATCCCAATGACCTGATTCAAATAACGGTGGGGGAATGGGGAGAGCCGACAAAGCTGTAGTTTACCTTGATACCCATATTGTTGTCTGGCTTTATGCGGGATTGACAGATAAATTTACGGATATTGCCAAAAAGACCATAGACGGGTGCGACGTGCTAATATCGCAATTCATCAGGCTGGAGTTGCAATACCTGTTTGAAATAGCCCGCATCAAAATCAAACCCGAAACTCTAATAACATACCTATCCAGGGCCATCAATCTAAAGGTAACCAATTACCCACTGGATCGCATTATTGAAGAAGCCCTGAAAATAGATTGGACCAGGGATGTTTTCGACCGGCTATTGGTAGCGGAAGCCTCGGCAAGGGAAAGCGGTTTTATAACTGCTGACGAGAACATACAATCAAATTTTAGACAGGCCATCTGGTAGCGAGGTCCTTGCAGGAAGGCATGTCGGCCCTGTGACGATCATATTGCTGCGTCGGAACCAACGGCCTCTCTTGCGATTTTCAATTGTCTTATCAGGGCCGGCACAATTTCGTTGACATCCCCTATAATTCCGTAATCCGCAAACTGGAAGATCTCGGCCCTTGGATCGTTGTTGATAGCTACAACTAACTCGCTATTGATCATCCCCGCGGAGTGCTGTATAGCCCCTGACACACCGCAGCCTATGTAGAGCTTTGGCCGTATCGTCTTTCCCGTCTGGCCGATCTTGTGATCCTCGGAAATCCATTCTTCATCTACGGGAAGGCTCGTCGCCCCAAGTTGCGCCCCTAAAAGCTCCGCAAGCTCTCGTATCAGCTCAAATCCCTCTCGATTGCCAACGCCTATGCCCGCACATACCACCTTATCGGCCTCTTCCAAGGGTACGCCCCCGTAACTTGATGGGATGCTGTCGATAACCGTGATCCTCGTATCCTCTTCCCGGAGATCGACATCTACGTAGATGAGTTCGCCCCTCCGATCGCTATATCGATCTTTTAGCTCCATAACACCGGGTCGAACCGTTACCATCTGTGGCCTTTTTAAAGGGCAGATGATATCCGCCATGAGATTCCTGCCAAAATACGGCTTTGTAGCCACGAGAACGCCCGTTTCTTCATCGATATCAAGCTCGGTGCAATCCGCCGTGCACCCCGTGTTCAACCTCGCGGCGATCCTCGGCGCCAGGTCCCTTCCTATTTCTGTGGCTCCAATCAGGAGTACCTCCGGCATTCTTTTTAGCGCTTGATCGGCAATAATACGCGTGTACACCTCGGTACTGTACGCTCCGGCAATGGGATCGTCCGCCACTATGACCGTATCCGCGCCCCAGTAGATCAACTCCTTTGCAAGCTCCGAAACGCTCTCACCGATAAGGATAGCGGTAATATCCACATTGATCGCGTCCGCGAGCCTGCGTCCCGCTCCCAATAATTCAAGGGAAACCCTTGCGGGATTTCCATCCCTGTGCTCTATAAATACCCATATATCTCCACATCGTGCCATGGTATTCGATGAAGCCATCATAATCTTTGCCTCTAAAAAAGACGCACAAAAGTATCGAAACTCGAAATTCTAAATCCGAAATCCGAAACAATTTTAAATATCAAAATCCCAAAGAAGGAAACACCGGTATCTATTTTCACATGAAATACCTAACACAGGCCTTTTTGTTGTAATGCTCTGATCAAGTCTCTGGCCACTTCATCGGGCTCTCCCTGTAGAATCGTCACCATTCCCCTTGTAACCTCTTTCGTATATACCCTTTTCGTCTTCGTTGGTGATCCCTTAAGGCCGAAATGATCACCACGCTCACCGAGATCCTCTAGGCTCCACGCCTGAACCTCCCTGTCCCGGTATGCCTCCATGATGCTGTCCATCGGGGGGATTCTCGGTTGATTGATCTGCCTTTCTACGGTGATGAGCGCGGGAAATCTGGTCTCCAAAATCCTGAGGCCTCCTTCGAGCTTTTGTGTGATCCTCACCGAATGACCGCGTATGGAAATCTCGGTGGCACAGGTTACCTGAGGGGTGTTTAAGAACTCCGCGAGCTGAGGACCCACCTGGGCTGTCATGCCGTCTGAGGTCTCTTTTCCGCACAGGATGATATCGAACCTCCCTATCTTTTTCACCGCCAGGCTCAATGCGTATGAGGTTGCTAGGGTATCGGCACCTGCACACCGCCTATCGCTCAGCAATACCGCCTTATCAACGCCCATGCTCAATGCCTCCCTGAGGGCTTCATCTGCCTGGGGAGGACCCATCGAGAGGGCCGTTATCGTGCCTCCATGCGCCTCTCGAAGCTGGAGCGCCGCCTCTATGGCATGCTTATCATGGCGATTCACCACACCTGAGGCACCTTCCCTGAGAAGGGTGCCTGTGTCCGGATCCCATCCTATATCGCCTGCCTCCGGTACCTGCTTTATGCAGACAATGATCTCCATTGTTTAGGTTTCCTTCGAACGTGCCAGTGCTGAACCAACGAGCGTTTTTTGGATCTCGGTGCTTGCGGCAGTGACGCCAGCGCTGGCGATAGACCGGTAGAGTCGTTCTATCTTGTAGTCCTTGCAGTATCCGTATGAACCGTGTATCTGGAGACCCTTTCTGGCCACTTCCTGTACGGCGGGAACCACAAAGAGCTTCAGGGCGGCTGAATCCACCTGGATATCCTCGCCTTCATCCTGCTTCGACGCGACCCGGTAGGTCCACCACCTGCAGGCCTCGACCGAGGCGTGCATCTCGGCCAGCATCCACTGAAACCCCTGCATAGCGGTGAGCGGCCTACCCCTGACCATCCGCTGCTTTGCGAATTTGATGGATTCATCCAGGCACTCCTGCCCCATCCCCACCATGAATGCCATCTGTTGAATCCTCTCTCCCGCGATCCACCTGAGCAGGATATGAAACCCCTTTCCCTTGTCGCCGAGGATATTGTCCTTTGGCACCTTTACGTCCTTTAAAAATACGTCCACCAATCCCTGCCCTGCAAGGCCCATCAATGACCATGGCCTTGACCAGGAATATCCCTCAGAGCCCTTATCCACTATAAATGCAGTAATCCTCTCAGTGTCGTCCTTTGCGTAAAAGACCCCGAAACCAGGCCGGTGACCCATGGTAATGAACCGCTTTGTTCCGTTTACCACGTAGTGCTCTCCCTCCAGCACGGCGGTGGTGGTAATCGCGGTGGGATCCGACCCGGTACCCGGTTCGGTGAATGCCATCGCAGGACAAAGGGATCCATCGCAGAGTGGCTGCACGAACCTCTTCCGTATATCCTCCGAACCCCAGCAGTA
>QMLW01000222.1 GCA_003646935.1 Deltaproteobacteria bacterium | reverse complement strand
GTATTGCGACATCCATCAGATGTGCCTCCTTGACCGAGGTTGAGGACTTTACCTCAATCAGGTTCCATCTGCCATCATCCCTCCTTTCCAAGATGTCCGCACGAACGCGGACATCGTCATAGATAAAGGCTGCCTCAAACAGGGCCGGCAGCGACGGATCACCTATCGCCTCTCTTGTGGCCTCTACTGCCTCGTTGTGATGGAGATAATCCTCCTCGATGAGGCGTCCTCCTGGAAAGAGATGGGTGGCCAGCAGCCCTACTTCATGGCCGGCATCGAACAGTGCCTGCTGCCCAGGAGATACCTCAGCAGCAAGGTGGGGATTATAGCACTGGTGCCACAGGCGAAGAGGACACTGGAGTCCCGCAAGGAAACGTGATTTGGACAGCATTGGGGCTTCCCAGGTCATACAATCGTTTCGCTATCTTATAGTGCTTTCTTCCTTACCTTTGCCTCGGCCTTGGCCCGTTTTTTCTTCGCCTTTACAAGCTCTTTTGCCACCCTTGCCTCAAGTTCTGCCCTACTAAACTCCTCAGGGTTAGCGCGAGGCACCGGCTCCGCTGAAAGACCATGACGATATCGAAACGTATAGAGCAATGAAACTACAATATACAGGATCAATAGTGTACAAAGGTGGATGAACAGGTAGTAAGGAAATACTGGAATTATGTATCGTAAGGCCAGCAACACTGAGAGAAACGCAGTTCCCGCCCATGCATGATGCCGGAAGATATCATACCTTCTCTTGTGCTCGGTCGTATCCCTTTCCTCCACCTGCTCTACCTCCAGCGAAGCTTCTACTAGAATCGAAACAGTTGTTCGATGCGCTGTGCGAGCATGATGTCGCCACTCACTTTGAGCTGGCCGCTCATGAAGGCCTGCATGCCGTTTGTCTCCTTGTTCACCATGGCAAGCCAGGTGTCAACAGACATGGTCAAACTGACACTTGGATCCTCATGACGGCCTTCTTGGATCTTGCATGTGCCATCCTTTATTAGTGCAGTCCAATTCCCTCCACCATCGCCGGTAATATTGAACTGGAACACCGCGTCTATTCCCTGGGCAGCACTAGGTTTAAAAAGCTCCGGCATCTTGCTGAAAACCTCCTGTATGCGTGATTCAACCATATCCTACCTCCTTATTCTCGTTTCTCATTATGGCACTAGAAAACGACCGGTGTTTATACAACCCTTAATCAAACATCAGTAAAATTCCCCTCGCTTCCGCGGGGACATCTAACATTTGCCTAGGCACCCTCCTCCCCACTTTTTGCCAGGCCCAGGCTCCATACCTGAGCGTATTCACCAGGTGCGCTCTTCAGAGCCCAGGGTATCGTCATTGTTTCCAGGCTTCCCCTTCAGCCGATACCTACCCCGTCTCTTCCGCCTTGCGCTCCCCCTTAACCTCACGGGTGTTGATTCCAAAGAGCTTATAGAGGCTGCAAAATCCCGTTATTGCGGTAAACAAGAGGCTGATTCCCACGACTGCACATACGAGCCCTGAGACGCCCTGTATCGATATGCCAACGCCCAGAAGGATTAACCCGGCGATTACCCTGATAGTCTTATCCTTTGCTCCCACATTTTTCTCTTTATTCATCTCCCAGCCCCTACTCATCTATCCTGGAGAATACAGCCCATACCTAGAGCCTACCTTGCCCCTCTGGGCCTCCCAAGTCCGTAAAGAACTCCCACTGCATCCTTCTTGCAATCCGCCCTCGGAACTGCAGTGCTCGGATGATTTGAGAAAATGCCCGATTGCCCGCTGATAGAAGCGCATTACCTTTCGCGGGTACTCGTAGTTGGGATTGTTGGTGCCGTTGTAGGCGAGCAAGGCCATATATCGATTACCGTAATGCTCCTGGTGGAGTTTATGCAAGTAGTGAGCGGCGAAGTAGATCTGGGCCTTTGGATACCTTCTGAGATCGTGGGGAAAATCCCTGGGCGTATGGGGCATGTCCCAGAAATTCTCGATCAGAGAGGCATCGGAAAAGGCCGGATATCTCCTTACAAAGCCAGCCTTACTGCCGTAGTTCACATTCGCATCGACGATAAATCGGGTGCAAAGCTCAAAGCCGAGACTGTACCAGTGAAGGCCACGGCCCTGGAGACGGCCCGCCAATCGTGCCATATTATGGGGATCTGCGAAGCAGCCGACCTGAATATCATAGGTTCTCGCTGCCTCTGAGGTGTTTGCAAGGCCGGGGAAGCCAGTGAGGCTCAGCACAATGAAAGTCGCAGCGAAAAGCCTCGCTATCGAATCTCTTACCATACGTATCATTTCCGAACTAATAACTTGAGATGAGCGATTTCATGTAGGGCATTTCAGCCAGTAACTGTGAACGGTGAACGTCTCAACCCAAGTTATATTACCAATTCCGGAGAAGCGGTTCAATAGGAGAACCAGTATCCCTATCTCAAGAAAAGTGCTATCAGGTGATCAGCTCAAAGATTTTCTCAGCGGTATGTTCGCCAACATCGGCAAGGCCGTCAATCGGCATGAACGATTCTGCATTGGCGGCAAACAGACAGGTCACCGACGCGGGAAACTCCTCATCCGCACAATAGAAGACATAGTAGAGGGGAACCTTTGGAAGCGGAAACAGGGTAAAGGAAAAATCCCCGCTCCCATCCTTATTCTCAAAACCATCAAAGGCCCTCACAATCCTATCCATGGACTTCCTGATATCACCCACGTGAGGAACCAGGCTCTGCTCCGACCGAACCCGAAAGGCTCCCTGATGAGGCTGGCTTCCCTTTATCTGCGCAAAGGCCTTTGGGGGCAAGAGCTGTACCTCATCGCGTGAGACATAACGCGCGTAGAGGGCTATGATAATCCCCAAGCCTCCGGTTAGCAGCTCCCCGGAAAGGAATATGCCCTCCGGTGTGATGGTGCAGGGCTGCCCAAATGCATTAAAATGAAAGGTATTCCCCTCGCGGATAGCCGGGAGATAATCCTCCAGATCCTCGAAAAGCTTGTCATAAATCTCCCTTACGTATCTCAACTGGATCTTTAGGAAGTTATCGCTCATCGCCCGCCTTCATAGAAATGACGCTCCGGCACGTTTAAAGGCCACATACCCCTCATTGAGATTGGAATAATAGCATACTTTTTCCCTAACTCTGATATCTTGGATCGCTTCTCCCCATTTTTTTGCGCTACTTGCAATGCAGCCTCTATTAGGCTAAGAAAGGTTTCTATGCCTCACATACAAGCAATAGGATTCGACCTCTTTAACACCCTGCTCACCATCGAGCCCTCGGCGCTGGAGGATGCGCTCGAGAGGCTCATCCACAGCCTCAATCTGAGCGGTATTACAGTAGGGATGGAATCATTCAAGAAGGCCCATATGGAAGCCGCTCTCCGATTCATTAACGGTACTCGGATAGATGGGAGGGAGACGCATAACCGCTTCTGGATCAGCGCTGCCCTCGTGAGCCAGGGGCATGAGATAGGGCCTGATGACTCGCGAATAGCAGAAGCAGTCGATGCCTATTTCTCTGCCTTTATGGGCCGCTGCCGCCTCATCCCGGGCACCATTGAGATGCTAAGGGTCCTTAAGGGCACCTACCGGTTGGGGCTGCTTTCAAACTTCACCCATCCGCCTGCCATGCGTGAGATCATTGACTCCCTTGGGCTCACCCCCCACTTCGATGTGGTGCTCATCTCGGGTGAGTTGGGCTATCGAAAACCACATCCCCTGGTCTTTCGCCGGCTTATCGAGGAGCTCTGCGTGCATAGGGACCAGATGCTCTATATAGGCGATGATCCGGAGCCCGATATTGTCGGTCCCAGACAGGCGGGTATACGGCCCGTGTGGTTTACCTATGTTCGAGATAAAGGGGTTCCCTCCGCGCCTGGTATCGCCGGCGTGATGTCTGAGGATCCGGAGGGCGATGTCACGAGGATATCGGAGTGGAGCGATCTGTTTTCACTGCTGGAAAAGGGGTTTTAGAGGGCAAGTTTTTTTATGTTTCCCTCATTCCGGCGAACCCCGGATCGGAGTCCGGGGCAGGCACCGGTATCCAGTAAATACAATGGTTTCTGGATGCCGGATCAAAACCTGCAGTGGACTTGATCCAGTGTCCGGCATAACGATGAGATTACTTTTTACAAAAGCATCAACCTTCAACCTTGACTACGAGTGCCATGAGTATCTGCTCCTATGATCACTCAAGTCTAAGAAATAGGCACGGTGTTTCCTGAAGCCGTGTGCAGCAAATCGACCAAATAGCTCCGTGCCTGAAGCTCTTCCGGCCCAAATCCACCGAACACCGCCCATCTGGCTAGGTGCTCCTCGGCGAGTCGATCCGCAATAGTCTGGGTTGATACCCTCGTGCTGGCGCTGCGTTCGTATATCTCTCGCAGTATCGGCCGTACTCCATGGACCACCTCAAGGGGCCTCTCTTCTTTGTAGGTCCCCCCAAATACACTCCTCACGGATTCGAATTCATAGATCAGATTGAGGATCCCCCCGAGGTTTACCACGAAGTCAGGTGCATAGAGGATCTTGTGCTGCTTCAGCAGACCCTCAATCTCCTTTCTGCCGCCCCTTCGCCTTTCGTCTATCTGGTTATTCGCCGCGCCCACGATGATCAACTTTTTGCCACGATTTGCCCTGACCATCCGCGGAATAGTTGAGGGATTCACGATCTGGCCCATGGCGTTCGGGCTGAAGATATCGTACTGCT
>QMLW01000221.1 GCA_003646935.1 Deltaproteobacteria bacterium | reverse complement strand
GTTGCCGAGGGAAGGGCGGCTTTAGGACAGGTCAAGGCCAACATGAAGAAGATAGAGGCGGCGGAACAAGAGATTGCCACAGCCAAAGCAGGGGTCAGGGCTGCTCAGTCAGCGCTGAAGCTGGCACAAACTCACCTGGAGTATACACAATTGAGGGCGCCCTTTGCAGGGGTGATAACGAGTCGCAACGTTGAGCTCGGCGAGGTGGTATCCCCTGGACGCGAGGTCCTCTCGCTTTCAGATCTCACGAGGGTGGAGCTCAAGATATTCGTTGATGAGACAGAGATCGGGAAGGTGAAGCCTGGCCAGATTGTTGAGGTGAGAATCGATACCTTTCCCGATAAGTCCTATAACGGGAAGGTGTCATTTATCTCGCCTGAGGGGGAATTCACGCCCAAGATGATCCAGACCCACAAAGAGCGCGTCAAGCTTGTATACCTGGTTAAGGTTGCCATTCCCAATCCAGGTCTTGAATTAAAACCAGGAATGCCCGCCGATGCCTGGCTACGCTAATAATCCTCCAAGGAATTCCCATTTTCCGCAAGCAGAAGTCCCAGCCGTTCACCTACAGGATGTCTCAAAGCACTTCGGTTCAATCGAGGCAGTCAATCACGTGAGCTTTCACGTGGTAGGGGGAAGCATTGTAGGCCTCGTGGGCTCTGATGGTGCAGGGAAGTCCACGTTACTGCGCATGATAGCGGCGATGGTCCGGCCCTCCTCAGGAACAATACAGATACACGGGTTGGATGCGGCATCTCACAAGACCGGGATTAAACCCCTTATCGGGTATATGCCACAGCGTTTTGGGCTGTACCTTGATCTCACCGTGGAGGAGAACATCGAATTCTTTATGGATGTTTTCGGCGTCTTTGGGGCGGAGCGAGCCAAAAGGAAAGAGCGGTACCTAGGGTTTTCAAACCTTCTTCCCTTTATTGACAGGCTGGCGGGTGCGCTGTCCGGCGGCATGAAACAGAAGCTGGGCCTCGCGTGCGTGTTGGCTCATGAGCCAAAAGTGCTTATTCTTGATGAGCCTACCAATGGAGTAGATCCTGTATCCAGACAGGAGTTCTGGGGCATTCTCGGCCAGATGAGGCAGGAAGGTATGGCCATCCTGATCTCGACCGCCTATCTCGACGAAGGGGAACAGTGCGATCAACTTGTCCTCATGCACAAGTCCCGTGTTCTCGAGGTGGCAACTCCTGAAGCGGTCCAATCCCACTACTCCAGCCTCGAGGAGGCCATGATTCATCGTATTCAAGAAGTGGATGAGGGGCTTATGCATGAACAATTCGGGCTCTGATGCCGTAATGGTGGAGGACCTCGAAAAGAGGTTTGGCAGATTTGTCGCCGTTGACAAGATCTCCTTTGCCGTAAAGAAGGGTGAGGTCTTTGGACTCTTGGGACCAAACGGGGCAGGAAAATCGACCACCATTCGCATGCTCTGCGGCATTATAGCCCCTACCTCCGGGTATGGTCGGGTTGCTGGTCATGATATCTTCTCCGAGCCAGAGGCTATTAAGCACGCCATAGGCTATATGTCGCAGAAATTTTCCCTCTACGAGGATATGACCCCCTATGAGAACATCCGGTTTTATCTCGGGGTGTATGAAGTGCCGCAGGAGGCCTGGAAGGAGAGGATCGAATGGGTGCTTGATATGGCCCGCTTGCAAGATGTCCGATACCGCATCACCAGGGAATTGCCGCCCGGGTGGCGGCAGCGGTTAGCGCTCGGCTGTGCGTTGCTTCACCGACCCGAAATCCTTTTTCTGGATGAGCCCACCTCAGGGGTAGATCCCATCACACGCAGGAGCTTTTGGGAATTTATCAATACGCTAGCAGCACAAGGAGTAACGGTGTTCGTGACAACGCATTATATGGATGAGGCCCGAAACTGCCAGCGACTCGTCATGATCAATGAGGGAAAGATCGCAGCTATGGGGAGCCCCTCGGAGATTATCGCTGAGGTGTTTCCCTGTAGGCCTGAGGCAGACCTCAGTGATGTCTTCATACACTTGATGGCTCGGAGGGGGGAGTGAATCCGGTAATTATCAAGGCCATTGCCCGTAAGGAATTCTACCACCTGGTGAGGGATTTCAGGAGCATGTATCTGGCCTTTATGATCCCGCTGCTCCTGATCCTTATGTTCGGGTATGCCCTGAGTCTGGATGTGGATAGCGTGAGGACCGTGGTCGTGGATCACGATAAAACCGAGGTAAGCCGCGACTTTGTTCGGAAACTCAATGCCTCTTCATATTTTGAGATCACCCACCATCTCAATGATTCCTCCACTGCGGTGCGATACCTCGATCAGGGCCTCACCACCATGGCAATCGTGATCCCCCCTGAGTGGACCGAGGATCTCAAGGCGGACCGCACGGCATCGCTCCAGGTGTTGATTGATGGGAGCGATCCCAATTTTGCCGGCATATCGAGGGGTTACATCACCGCCTTTGTTGAGGCCTACAATCGGGATCGTCTCATCAGTTTTCTTAATCGGAAAGGGATGGAGGTGATAAAGCCCCCGGTAGATGGGCGGATACGGGTATGGTTCAACGAGGATCTGGACAGCAGAAATTTTATCGTGCCGGGTATCATTGCAATCATTATCATGATCGTGGGGGCAATGTTGACATCATTAGTGATTGCCCGTGAGTATGAAAACGGCACCATGGAAACGATACGCTCGCTGCCCGTCGGCGGAGGGGAGTTATTATTGGGCAAGGCCATTCCCTATTTTCTGATTGCACTCATTGACGTACTGGTGGCGGTTTTTATGGGGCAGGTGCTCTTCGGTGTGGTGATGAAGTCGAGCTTCTCATTATTGGTGCTTGCCTCCACAATCTATATATCGGTTGCCTTGAGCCTCGGGCTTTTGATCTCCATAGCAACGAAATCCCAGCTTGTAGCGAACCAGATGGCCATACTCATCACCTTTCTGCCATCCTTACTGCTCTCTAATTTCGTTTTTCCTGTGGGAAACATGCCGAGGATTTTTCAGCTGCTCACCTGCATCATTCCCGCAACCTATTTCATAGATATACTCAACGGGATCTATCTCCGGGGCCTTGGTATCGCACATCTGTGGCCGAGCTACCTCGTGCTCGTCGGCATGTTGATAGTGCTGTCAAATATTGGGTTTGCCCTGTTACGCAGAGAGGGAATGTGAAATGAGCTGGCTCAGGATACGGGAATTGGTTCGAAAGGAGTTCATTCAGCTCTTCAGGGACAAAAAGAACAGACCGCTATTGATTATCGCCCCCTTTGTGCAACTGCTCGTATTCGGCTACGTGCTCAGCACTGATGTACGGGATGTGAGAGTCGGTATCGTTGACCAGTCTCGAACCCGAGAGAGCCGTTTGTTGATGGATGCCCTGAATGCAAACAGGACCTTTCGGATAACCCAGTACACGAATCACCCGAAGGAGCTGGATGAGGTACTGCTCAGGAGAAAGGTGGATCTCGCCCTGAAGATTGGGCCTGACTTTAGCGAGCGCATAAGGAAAGGGAATTCAGCACCCGTACAGATCCTTGCCGATGGGAGCATGAGCAATATGGCCTCGTTGAGGATCGCGTATACCTCCCTTGTTCTCGAGGGATTCAATCAACGTATGATTGAGGAGCGTTTTAAACAACGACTGGATTACGGGAAGATAGATGCTCGGATACGGACATGGTATAACCCGAATCTGGACAGCCGAAACTTCTTTGTCCCTGGCATCGTGGCCATTTTGATTATGATCCTCTCGCTGCTGCTTACCTCTATGGCCATCATCAGGGAAAAGGAAGCCGGCACCATTGAACAGCTTATCGTGACACCGCTGAGACCTATTGAACTCATTTTAGGAAAGACCATCCCCTATATCATTATTACCCAGACGCTGATGATTATCGTGATCACCTTTGCCATCGTCTGGTTCTCCCTCCCCCTTAAGGGCAATTTCTTCCTTCTCATCGCTGCGGCATGTCTCTTTCTTTTATCTACCCTGGGAATAGGGTTGTTCATATCCACCATCTCGGCCACACAACAGCAGGCCATGATGACCACCTTTTTCTTCATCCTGCCCTTCTTCATGTTTAGCGGATTTGTATTCCCCATAGCCAGCATGCCTACGGTCATTCAATGGCTTACCTATCTGAATCCGTTGCGATATTTCCTGGTCATCATACGAGGTGTGTTCTTAAAGGGGGTGGGCATGGAGATTCTCTGGCCTCAATTTATTGCCATGATGGTACTGGGATTGATTGTCTTTATCAGCGCGGTCAAACGATTTAGAAAGAGGCTGGATTAAGGCCCATGGAATGGGCGAAAATGAATATCACAGGGTAGATCGCATCGAAAGGAGTGCTGCAACTCTCGTTACAAGCGCCTGTAGAACATTCATCATTCAAGGATTTCTGAAGGGGGAAGAGAAGCGTAATGTCTTGTGTCATGGGTATTGATATTGGTTCTGCATTCTCCAAGGGGCTCGCCATGCGCGAACAAGAGCTCGTGGGATCTATGGTAGTTCCATCCGGGGGAGACTATCGAAAGACCGCTGATACGATCAAGGAGGCCCTCCTGGCAAAAACAGGACTCCACTCGGAGGATATCTCCTACACCGTTGCCACTGGATATGGTGCAAAAAATGTGGGCTTCGCACAGGAGTTAGTTACAGATATTACCTGTCATAGCAAGGGCATCTATCTCCTATGCCCAACGGTAAGGACGGTTGTCGATGTAGG
>QMLW01000220.1 GCA_003646935.1 Deltaproteobacteria bacterium | reverse complement strand
GAATCGCGATGCAATTGTAGGGAGAGTATGCGAGCAAGCTCGAGGTGCACTGCATCCGATTCTCAGGGCCATGCACACACATCTGTTTAAGAAGGGCATACAGCAAAAAAAGATACCTCCATGCCCATACAGCAGGTGATTTCAAAGAGCTAAATTGTTACAGATTTTCATATTATTGTTCACAACAATGACGGCAATATCTATTTGAAATTAATGGGCGACCTCGATGAAAACTCGGCAAAATTTGGAGGATGGCTTTAATATGAATGATGGCTTTCGTTCGAATAGAAAAAAGGGCACAAGTGCAATTAGTGACTATGCCCAGGATAAGGTGTTCGATCAGATCGGTACTATCTTTTCCCAGATCCAGGGAAGGATTTCCCATGAGGCGCTGAACAGGGCCCTGGCAATCGCCCAGAAACTCGACAGGGCAAAAGACTACTGTCATGAGATTGAGGCGCTGAAAAAGGCCATTGATAGTAACCATCCCTATCTCCAATTTTTTGATCTCCTTAAAAAAAGGAATCTCCAGTGCCGGAAAAAGCTAATCAGGAATTTCTTAATCAACGCGGTATTTCATGGCAATAAGAAAAGAAAGGATTTCTCCTTCACGCATAATACGCCTCGGCCTTTCTTTTTCGTTATCTCTCCGAGCATGAAGTGTAATTTACATTGTGTGGGGTGTTATGCCGGTAAGTACCAGAAGGATGAAGGCTTATCCTATCATGTTGTTGATAGAATCCTCAATGATGCAAAAACGATGGGGATCTATTTTATAACCGTTTCGGGCGGAGAACCGTTTTACCGGGAAGATATCCTCGATCTTTTTGCCGACCATGATGATATCTACTTTCAGGTCTTTACCAATGGTACCCTTATAGACGCTGAGATGGCCGAAAGGATCAGCAGGATTGGGAATATCGCCCCCGTGATCTCCTGCGAGGGTTTTGAAGGGGAAACGGATCATCGCAGGGGAAACGGCACCTTTCGAAAGATATGCCTGGCCATGGATAACCTTAGGGAAGAAGGGGTCATCTTTGGTTTTTCCACGGTGCCTGCCTCTTATAATTACGCCACATTACTCAAGGACGAATACTATGAGTTTCTTGTGGACAAGGGGGCGCTGTTTGGCTGGTTATTCCAGTATATCCCCATTGGATCGAGACCTGATCAAGGCCTTATGTTGACGCCCGAACAGCGGGTTACGCTCCACGACAGGGTGAAAGAAGTCCGGAACAGGTTGCCCCTCTTCATCGCCGATTTCTGGAATGACGGCCCTTATGTGGATGGATGCCTGGCAGGAGCTCGGTCTTCAAGGGGATACTTTCACATCAACAGCAACGGCGACATTGAGCCCTGCGTGTTCGTCCATTTTGCAGTGGACAATATCAAGGATATCTATGAAAAGGGCGGGCACCTATGGGATGGGTTGAATTCACCGTTCTTTAGGGAGATCAGGGCGGGGCAGCCATGGAACGACAATCACCAGATGCCCTGCATGATTATCGATAATCCCCATTGCCTCAGAAATGTGGTCAGGAAAACCAGGCCTTATCCTACACACGAAGGTGCCGAATCGATCATAACGTATCCGGCATTCGTAAGGCATCTTGATCAATATTCAGAAAAACTGGAATGCCTGCTGAACGAAAGGGCCTCCTTATGTCGTCGAATCGAGACATTACATCCTGAACCACTAATAGGAATTCAGGCTTCCTCTCATTGATTCAACTTATAGGAAGGAGCGATTATGCCCATATATGAGTACCTACATCTGAAAGGGATCTGTCCTAAAGGAGAGGTCTTTGAGGTTGAGCAATCTATCAACGATGAGCCTCTGGCAACGTGTCCCTACTGCGGGGAACCGGTGCGGAAACTTATTTCGAGTACAAACATCAGCACCCCTAAAACCAACAGCGAATTGAGAGACATGGGATTCACCAAGCTGGTGAGAAGGGATGACGGTGTATATGAGAACGTGACCGCACGAGACGGGGAAAGCAAGGTGATGCATCGAGATAGACCCGATACTTACCCAAATCTAAAAAGAACGATCAGTGACTAACTACCAAGATGGAGACCTATACCGAGCAAACTGGACAGGCTGCCAACATTGTAAGCGCCGGAACCGAGGCGCCTTTCCTTCCCGATGAAAAAGAGGGGCTTTCAAAGGATCTTTACTCCCTGCCCAGCAGGGAAATCCTGGATCGAATTCTTCGCTTGGAGAGACCTCAAGAGCTGATCCAAAAGCTCGCCTCTGAAGATTTCTTTTGGCTGGTTAAAAAGATTGGCGAAGATGCCTGTCTCCCTGCTCTTAAACTGGCATCACTGGATCAGTGGCAGTACCTCATCGATCTGGAAATCTGGAAAAGAGACCGTCTCGACATGTCCCAAATTTCCCGCTGGATGAATCTTTTGCAGCTTGCCGACTGCAAACGGCTCGTAAGGTGGTTATTGAGCGAGGGCCAGGCCATTGCCTATTATTACTTTTTGAGGACTGTCGAGGTGGTGGCCCTGGAAACCAAGGATGGGGTTAATGACCTTCCGGAAGGCTTCTTTAGTCTTGGAGGCATCTTCCATATCAAGGTTGTCGATCAAGCGCACCGTGAGACCATTGAGAACATTATTTCGGCGATGGCTGCTGAAGGCTTCGAGCAGTATCAGGCTCTTTTTCTGGGGCTGGCCGGTATTCTTCCTTCCGTACTCGAAGAAGAGCTATACAGATTAAGAAACGTGCGCCTTGCTGAGCACGGATTCCTCCCCTTTGAAGAGGCCATTACCGTCTACTCCCCTTTGAAGCTCGATGTTCTCAAGACAGGCGAAGACAAAGCGTTGGTCGATATAATCCATGACGAGGAGGTCCGGGCCATGGTACCCGTGTACCCCCTTGATCAAACAGGGATCGAAAACGTATTCATGGAGGTGGTCTCCGGGGTTAGAGATTCCGTTTTTCTTGACAGATTGAGATTGGAATTTGCAGGCCTTGCCAACCAGATCATAGCAGCGGACGGGCTCATTGGGGTCGATATCGAGGTGTTGGTCCAGGCCTGCAAAAAAGCGGCACGGATTATTAATCTTGCAATCGAAGGGACATGCGGTCGTGATCTGTCATCGGCGGAAAATCTTTTGAGACGCCATCCCCTCATCACCCTGTTCCGTGTAGGCTTTGGGATGGTACTGACGTTGAAATGGAAGGCGGAGCGCTGGCTGAGGACCAGCTGGTTTTACAGGCAAGGATTGGAACCCGGTTTCTGGGGTGATCACCGTGGAGGGATACTTAAAGGGCTTTTGGCCAGGAGGCCAAGATTCTATATCGGATCACGGGAAGAGGAAGAATACAGGGATTTTGAGTGGCTTTCTGATCTTAATGAATGTCTGGAGGTTCTGGGCGGTTTGATGGTGCTGGATGGGTTGCTGGAAAAAATATCGGAAGTCCCCCGGATCGAAGGCGTGCTTAAGTCTCCGGAATTAACATTCTATCCGCTTCTTTTCAACTTTTGGGCTCGTCTAATATTAAAGATGGAACCCTCGTTTTCAGGGATATCATTACAACAGGCGAAAAACTTCTTCTCGAAACTCAGGGAAGGAGATATAGAGCACCCCTACGGGATGCCTGGTTTTCAAAAAAGGTTTATAAAGGATCTCCTGACCTACGCCAACAATGCCGACCCGGAAGTTGCCTCCATGCTCGAAAATTCTTTATCCCTGATATGGGAGGAATTTAGCGAGGAGTACGAAATGGTATCTATCAGCGATCTTGATGGAAAGTACTCAAAATTTGTTACTACAATCAACGACTGAAACAACTGAGCATCTAAACTATCATCACACCCCTGTCCGTCCGGTAGGGTTCTTTTTTCAGAGATAGGTTTTCATTACAAGCTTTATGGCTTCCGCAATCTCCGGGCAACTAGCCTGCCGGATCGGCTTCCCTCTCCCGTCCTGTCCAGGAGATTTCCTGTAAGACTCTAAATTCACATTATATTTTATGGCATTTAAGAAGATACATTTTAGGTTTTTTTCTTGACACATCCGGTGACTATGAGTAGTTTAATCGTAGCAATCGTAGCAATCGTAGCAATCGAGAATCCTTCTGGTTTTTCTTTCAAATGGAGTAGGTAAAGATGAACGAAGATATGTTTACCGTCGGGCAGGCTGCCAAGTACTGCGGCGTGAGCCGAAAAACGTTTTTTCGTCAGGTCAAGTCCGGCAAGATAAAGGCGTCACGCACCCCCGGAGGGCACTACCGAATCTTAAAAAAAGACCTGGAGTCCTTTATCCTTGAAAAAGGGATGTACCCCCTGGCTCATAACCATTCCTCAAGAAAAAAAATTCTCATCGTTGATGATGATCCCCAGATCCAGAAGCTGCTTACCAGGACACTCCAATCTCACAAGTATGAGACGGAAACGGCGGCAAACGGCTTTGAGGCCGGGGCCAAGGTTTTTAAATTCAAACCCGGCCTTGTGGTTCTGGACCTGAAACTGCCGGATATAAACGGGTTTGAGGTCTGCCGGCAGATAAAACAAAACCCTGATACCGCTCATATCAAAATATTGGCCGTCACCGGCTACGACACCGAGGAGAACGAAGAACGAATTTTGTCTGCCGGGGCGGACGGGTATATGGCAAAGCCTCTCGATATGGACCAGTTGATCCGGTGTATTCGGGATCTTTTGGGCGTCGAGTCAACAAGACAGGAGGAGGATTATGGCAAGAGAGAAAGGCAAACCATCCCTTCACCCCATTGAAAAG
>QMLW01000219.1 GCA_003646935.1 Deltaproteobacteria bacterium | reverse complement strand
GTCGTGATTGTAGGCCTCGGGGTGGGGCATCAGGCCGAATATCCTGCCCGTGGAGTCGCAGATGCCGGCAATATCGTAAAGCGAGCCGTTTGGGTTGAGGGGCCACCTTCCCTGGGCGAGGTTCCCCTGGGCGTCCACATACTGCATGGATACCTGGTGGTGTTCGAAGAGTTCGTCAATCACCTCTTTTTCGGCGAAGAATTTTCCTTCACCGTGCCTGACAGGGAGCTCAAGGGCGGAGATCCCCCTGGTAAAGACACACCGGGAATCCTCGAGTACCTTGAGCTTGATCCAGGTATTGATGAAGTTGCCCGAATCATTATAGGTGATCGCCACCCTTCTGGAGCGGTAATCCCCGTTGATTCCCGGGAGAAGCCCGAAGTTTACCAGGGCCTGAAAACCATTACAGATCCCGAGGATGAGCTTTCCCTTCCCGATGAACTCCTCAATCTCCTCGCCGATATTGTACCTGAGTCTCGTGGCCATGATCACGCCGGCTCCGTGGTCATCCGCCCAACTGAAACCGCCGCCGAATACCAGGATGTGATAGTCATCAAGGCGAATTCGGGCACCAACCTTCGATGCGCCGAGGAGCTCATTGATGTGCAGTCTTTCGGAGTTCGCGCCCGCGATCTTCAGGGAGAAATCGGTCTCATAGTCGCAGTTGAGGCCGTATCCGGTAAGCACAAGGGCCCTGACCGCCTTCATATGAGGTCTCCAAAGGGTTCCTTCCAGGCGCTTCGTAAATCGTCAACAGTTTCAAGGATGATGATTTTGCCTTCTACGCCAGAAATCGTAAGCGAACCATGGGCGTTCACCTTACCCACGCAGGCATAGTCCATCCCCGTGATCAAATGCTCAAAGGCGTCTTTGTTCCTTGGATCAATGGTCACGATAAACCTGCCTGCGGACTCGGAGCAGAGCAGTCTCGTGTTGGAAAGCCTGCTTTGCACCGGCACGGCCCTGAGATCGATATCCATCCCCAGGTTCCCCCCTATTGCACAGAGCGCGAGATGAACCCCCAGGCCGCCCCGACCCAGGGTGTGGCACGAGGCGATGAGGCCCTCCTTTATTGCCCGATAAAGAACGTGGTACAGGGGGGTTACCGTTTCCGCCGAAACCGTTGGCACATTGAGCCCTACCCAGCCCATCATCTGATAGAACTCGCCTGCACCCAGTTCATCCCTCGTATCCCCGAGGAGATACACGAGGTCACCGGGTGCCTTCAGGTCCATGGTCACGCATTTCCGAATGTCGTTCACCAAGGTTGTAGCGGTAAACTGAAGGGTGGGCAGGCCGGATATCTTCTGGCTAATCCCGTATGGTCCCTTCACCTGGCCATCGGTGTACATGCTGTCCTTGCCCGATAGCAGGGGTATCTCAAAGGCGATGGTATAGTCGCGCAGAGCCCAGCAGGCTCGAACCAGTTGTGCGGCCTTGTATTTTCCATCGGGGTTTCTTATTGGATCATAGATAATCGTCGGCCAACAGAAGTTATCCACTCCTCCAATGAGCGACGGATCGCCTCCCACAGCGATAAGCCTTCTCACTGCCTCATCAATGGTTACCGCGGTCATATGGTAGGTATCGATAAGGGAGTAGAATGGGTTTATCGCTTGGGTGAGGGCAATTCCCTTTAAGGAGTCCAGAACCGGCCTTACCACCACCGCATCACTTGCCATATCCCGTTCTTTTCCCACCAGCGGCTTAATGATGCTGCCGCCCTGTACTTCATGGTCATACTGCCTTTGGACCCAACTCTTGTCGCTGATATTCGGCCTCTTCAACAGGCTCTTGAGCAAGGTGCCGTGATCTTCCGGTTCATCCCACACGGGTTCGGTAAGCCCCCTGGAGGCTGGCGGGAGCCATTCTGCATCGAACTCCCACTGCGGAAACGAGGATTTCAGGAGATCCATCTGCACATAGGCACAGGTAGTTCCATCAAAGGTGAGATGAAGGAAGCCCGTGTCGGTGTATTGCCCGATAACGGTGCTCTCAACGGCGTGTTTTTTCGAGAGCTCCATGAACCGTTCAGCCTTCTCAGGCTTAACCGCTACGGTCATCCTCTCCTGGGACTCGCTTACCCAGATCTCCCATGGATCGAGCCCCTCATATTTGAGGGGTACCTTTGCAAGCTCCACACGGCACCCGTTCGACCATCTTGCCGACTCGCCCACGGATGATGACAGCCCTCCGCCGCCGTTATCGGTGATAAACTCAATGAGTTCATCATCCCTGGCCTCGATCAGAAAGTCGTGCATCTTCTTTTGTGTATAGGGATCTCCTATCTGAACGTGACCCGCAGGGGTGGTTTCGCTATAGGTCTCGGATGCGGCGGTCACCCCATGAATGCCATCCTTTCCAACCCTTCCCCCGCACATGATAATCAAATCCCCCGGATGTGTTGTCTTGAGATGAGACGAGGTTCCGCTTATTGTGGCGGGCATGATTCCCATGGCGGTGACAAATACCAAGCACTTGCCCATGTAGGAGTGATCGAAGAGCACCTGCCCGTAGGGGGTGGGTATACCGCTCTTGTTTCCGCCGTCCCTCACGCCTTCTATCAGCCCATCGAGGAGTCGCCTGGGGTGGAGGTGGGGTTTGAGTTCCCCATCGTAATCCCTGGGACCCACGCAGAATCCGTAGGTGCCCATGATCAGCTTTGATCCCCTTCCCGTACCGAGGGGATCGCGGTAGATGCCTACTATTCCCGTAATGGCACCCCCGTAGGCCTCCATGTTGGAGGGGCTGTTGTGTGTCTCCCCGGTGATGACGTAGTAGTAATGCTCGTCAAAGCGCCCTACTCCTGCGTTATCCCAGAGCACGGAGATGACCCAGTCCTTTTTCTCCTTAATGCTCAGCGTGGGGTCCTCGATACAGGTCTTAAAGGGATTGTCAACGGTCTCTTCCCGACCGGTAGACCTGTCGAGGTACCTGAAAAGGCCCTTGAACGTGTTGTGGTTGCAGTGATCGCTTCTCGCCTGGGATATGAACTCCAGCTCAACATCGGTGGGAAGATCAAGGCCAACGGATTTCCTCTTTGCTCGCACACCCTTGTCCAAGAAATACTTGCGTATAACAGGGATATCGCTTGGGTGCAGGGCGAGGCTTCTGTCCATGGATAGCCTTTGCAGCACATCATCGCTCTCGATGGAGAATGTGCGCACCTGTGGTCGGTTTTCGAGAACAACCCGCGGTATGATGATGCCGATTCCCTCTTTACCGTCCCAATTATCCCCGCCTGCTCCCGTCCGCCTCGGCTGAAGCCTCGCGATGCCGGGCGGATCGCCGTGCGGTCTCGCATGGCGTCCAGGTTTCCTATATAACCGCCATTGTTGGATGATGTTGTTTGCAAGTATCTCTCTGGCTATGGTTTCTACGTCAGGTTTTTCTAAATCTCCCCGTATCTCGTATATCCTCGATGTGTACACCGATTCATTGGGGCTGAATTGTATCCCTAAGAGGTCTTCTATGGCCTCTACGGCAGTACTGCCGGCTGGATCCCTGACACCGGGCCTGAGACCCACCCATATGAGCCAATCGAAGTTATCGGCGAGTGGGCTGAAGGAGGATTCCTCGATAACCGGGTTGGTAAAGAGATCGATTCGAACCCTTTCCAGCTGTTCAGCCGTCAAGGGGGCGTCAATCACCAGCACCCTGATAACCCTGGTATCGGTCACGGGAAGCCCAAAGTAGGCGGATGCCTTGCGTGCGATGGCGAGCCCCTCTGCATCGATTAAATCCGGCTTCAGCCGTATTTCAAGCCTGGCTGGCATTCTGCAATCCGACTTTAACTATGAGTTTTGTTGCATCCCTAATGTATGGGTTTTGAAGGAGAAGTCAACGATAATTTATGCGCTATGGTTGTTATTTCTCTTGCGAAATTATATCATTAGCAAGTGCTAACATGAAAGGAGGTGAGCGGATGGAAATATACCTTATGCAGCATGGCCCGTCGCTTCCCAAGGAACAGGACCCTGACGAGGGGCTAAGCCCGGAGGGAGAGAAGAGGATTCACGCAAGCGGAAAGGCCCTCAAGAAGATGGGGATCAAATTCGATGCGATACTGGCGAGCACCAAGAAGAGATCGTTACAGACAGCCGAGATTATCGCTGAGGAAGTGGGATTCTCGCCTGAAAGGATCATAGAAACGGAACGGGTCAAGGCGATGAGCCCACCGGAGGAGGCCATTAATGCCCTTGCTGAGATGTCGGGTTACACTAAGGTTCTTATCGCCGGTCACCTTCCCTCCCTTGCCGGAGTAGCGTCATTCCTGTTGACCGAGGGCTCCACGGCCACAGTGGCGTTTGAAAGGGGCGGGTGTTGCAGGATCGATGTAGAAGAGCTTCCCACACATTCCGGGCGGCTCAGGTGGTACGTAACGCCCGAGCAGCTCAATTTGATCGCATCATAAGATACGCATTGAGCTATACTGAGCCTTTGGCAGGGGAAGGGAAATCCCTGGTTAGCACGAGAGTAGCGGCAATCCCGATCAGCGAGCCCGATAAGTGGAATTCCATGTCCGCGAAGAGCGGCAGGAAGCCCCACACGATCCCAATGCATGCCATATATACCAGCCGAAAGACGAAGAGCCCTCCGAGGGGTCTGTCCTTTATGAGGATCATATAGGTAAGAGGTGTTCGGGCACGAGTACGCAGGCTTTCATCCTTTGTCGGCGGGAGGAATGCAAGGCAGAGAAGAAAACCGGCGAGATTAAACAATCCCATGGTGAGAAATGAGATCCGGATGTCGAGGGTATCCTTTACTATGCTGCCGATGAGCGGGC
>QMLW01000218.1 GCA_003646935.1 Deltaproteobacteria bacterium | reverse complement strand
GCCGATCCTGATCTTTTTCAAGACATCGATCTCGTCTCCGGCTATACCGCCCGCATAGATGCGGAAGCCCATCTCACCGCCGCCCAGCATCCTTGGCCTTTCCGCCAAGATCGAGCCCATCAGGATGTACGGTGCCCCGTACAGGTAGTCGGGTTTTATCTGCAAAACCCTCTCCACACAGGACTGGGCCGAACCCAGCTGCGCCAGGGCGGCAGGTTGGTCTCGGTTCAGATTAATCCATGCGTTCCACGACATGGCGAACCAAAATAGGGCCACGTGTTCCGCCTCACCGAGGCTCATCAAGTTGCGTTGAAGGGTTTTGGTGTCGGCTGTAAACTCCTCGAAGGAGCCCATCTCGGGGCCAAGGACCCTTGCGCCGTAATCCATGGCGCGCAGATACAGCTTGGATGCCCGCTCCTGGTTTTCCTGGTCCACGAACAGCAGCGAGTATCCCGTAAACCCAATACACAGAGCCGTCAGAAGGCGCCTGTTGTTCGGGTCATTCTTCAGCAGCCCTTCCATGAGTTTGAGATCGGCAGGAAGGGACTGTCGGGCAAGCTCTGGATCACACTCCTCAAAGAGGGTTTCCGTCATATGGGGTATGAGCGAAGGGGAGAACTGCAATGCCAACCTCACGCAGCCCGCGAGCAAGAGGGCTACCATGAGCATACAAAGCGATGTGCGAATGGTCTTTGTCACCATCAGTGCATTGAGTGCAGTCAGGCGTTCTTCGCCCTCGCCAATAACCGCCTCAATTCCTCCTCGGCGGCTTTGCCGGGTTTTTGTAAGGGGGCCCGGGGTTCGCCGCCGAAATAGCCCGCCAGATCCATGGCTACCTTCAGGCCGCCTATGCCGTGCGTTACGGTAACCGCCTTGGCCAGTGGAGTAAGGCGATTCTGGAGTTCTCTTGCCTCCTCAAGCTGCCCCTTATGAAAAAGGGCCTGGATTCTGCAATACTCCTGAGGAACTACATTCGCCACAGCCAAGATTCCCCCTACTGCACCGGCACAGAGCGCAGTAAAGAACACAGGCGCGGAGCCCGTGAACACAGCGGAGCCCTTTTGACTCAGATGGACGATTTCGCTCAGCTGGCCGATGTTCCCTGAACTGTCCTTGATCCCCACAATATTGGGGTGTTCGGAGAGCCTGGCAACCAGGTCGGGTTCTATGTTTATCCCCGTGAATTTCGGTACGTTGTAGAGCAAGATCCCGATCTGGGAGGAATCAGCAACGGAGGTAAAGTGGTCGAAGAGGATCTGGGGTTTCATGGATCCTTTGAAGTATGAGGGAGTAACGACGAGCGCGTAATCAGCGCCCATCTTGGCGGCTTGATTGGAGAACCGAATGGTCTCACGGGTGGATTCCATTCCCGTACCCACGAGCATGAGCTTTGATGAGGGGATTGCCTCCCTGGATGCCTCCACCACGGAGAGCCGTTCCTGCTCGTTTAAATACACGGCCTCGCCATTTGAGCCGAGCACCAAGTACCCGGATAGCTCGGTCCGATTCCATTTTTCAAGGTTCTCCTTAAGCCTGTCGAGTGCTGGCTCCCCGTTTTCAAAGGGCGTGGCGATCGGGGGCATCAAACCTTGTAGTCTCATAGTCTTGTTTCTCCTGCCTTATCTTTGCTTATAAAGCCTCGCGCTTCTTGCGATATGAACGCCTTGTGTGATGGCTTCCACCACAACCTGCTCCCAGCTACTGTTACCTATCACGTTCATCTCATGAGATCAAGCATTGCGAATATATAATGTAGTATCGGTAGGTAAACTTCGAGGGCCACCTTTATCCGTTTATTGCACTTAACCAGTATTTGGGTTTTTATCACCGTTGTGCAAAAGCCCCTTGACACGTTGGTAATAAATAGTAATAATCTATAGTGGTAATTCATTGTAATAAACAAGTAATTGATTAAAAATAGGCAGAGAGGTCCATGAAAAAGAAGCAGGATATTATCACCTTTAAGGTAGACGGCGATCTATTTGAGGCGATCAAGGACATTCCCAACCGTTCTGAATTTATTCGTGGGGCAATCATCTCGGCGCTAGGAGTTCTCTGCCCCCTCTGCAACGGCTCTGGGATCCTCACCCCAAACCAGAAACATCACTGGGACGAGTTTGCAATCAACCACTCCATCAGAAGATGCAAGGACTGCGACGAGAGCGTTCTCTTTTGTCAAATGGATGGTAAATAGCAGGTGTTTCCGGGGTTGGGCCAACATAGCCTTACAATGGATTCGCTTGAGCGCTGATCGCGAGGCGGGCCGCTTGCCCGAGGGCTTGAGGGCATAACAATGATGAAAAAGAGATCATATTCCATGAGGCAGTAAGGAATGGTAAAGGAAATAGGCAGAGAACTAAAAAACCATGCTCCTTTTACTTTTTTCGGGGCGTTCACGGGAATAATCGTCATGGTTTTCTTTCAACAACTGCCATCCCATACCTCCTATACGATCTTCTACATACTGCACCCCATCCATGTGCTTTTAAGCGCATTGGTCACTTCCTCCATTTTCAAGATTCATAGATATAGAGGTGAAAGGGGCGGCAATGTTCTTCCCGTGCTGCTCATCATAGGCTATACCGGTTCCATAGGCATAGCTACTCTCAGTGATTCAGTAATTCCCTTCCTAGGAGAGATCTTGCTTGATTTGCCCAGAAGGGAGATTCATATTGGCTTTATTGAAAAATGGTGGCTTGTAAATCCCCTGGCTTTCATGGGGATCGTTATCTCCTATGTTAGACCTGCCACCAAATTCCCGCATGCGGGCCACGTGCTCTTGAGCACGTGGGCCTCGCTTTTCCATATGATTATGGCCCTGGGAGGGGCCCTGTATATACTCTCCTACATCGGGATCTTCCTGTTTTTATTCTTGGCTGTCTGGATACCGTGCTGTGTGAGCGATATTGTTTTCCCCCTTTTGTTCGCAAAGGAAAGGGCAGAAACCGAACCGTCCGTTTCTTGACTCCCGCCAATAGTATAATCACACAGGTTTGCCGGTAACACCTGAATTCGCCTCCTGGAAGGCTAGAAGGCTTCACTAATGTTTGACTTATGTTTCATAGCGGTTGTATCTTCTAGTTGCATTGTACAGATTCATGGATACCCTACTATCACCATTACCATGAAACGATACCCATATGCTGCCCCTGTTCTGTTCGGGCTGATCGTCGCCCAGATCCTGGCAACCGTCCAGGTGTATCTTTCCAATGTGCGCCTCTACCGGAATCTCGTGGCAATAAGCAATGCCGGGTATCTGACAGTTCCAAACCAGCGGATTATGCAAACGCTGCACGGCTTCTGGCCCGCGTTTTTTGGAGGCCTCTTCTTTGCCTTATCCGTGGGAGCATTCATTGTGCTCCTGAGCATTGGCGCGGCCGGGCTCTGGGATCGTCTTTTCCACAGAAACAGGCCCGTTTCAATAGCCCTTATTGCGATATGGGCGGGATGTCTCGTCATGGTAAATATACGAGGTATTGACCTCATGGTATCGGCTTACTTCACCTTTATACCGTGTGTGGTTCTTTTCGTTACCTTGAGGCGGATGCCCGCGGGATCGAGCAAGGTACAATGGAGAGACTGGATTGTGTATGGTGGCCCTGTTTTGATTCTCGCGGCCCTCTGGTGCACCCAATTGGACTCCCATCTGTTCTTGGATGTAA
Source organism: Deltaproteobacteria bacterium (assembly GCA_003646935.1). Lineage (GTDB taxonomy): Bacteria > Desulfobacterota > DSM-4660 > Desulfatiglandales > B25-G16 > B25-G16. The sequence goes on along the minus strand of QMLW01000218.1, from coordinate 1,137 downwards.
GAGACCACCTGCTCGTATCCAATCGATTTGGCACCAAGATCAACGATTTCTACTATACCTACACCCTCTACCCGGCCGAGGCCTTTAAATCTCTGGATCAGAAATTATTAAAGACCTATCACCTGGAGCGGGTTCTGGATAGGTCCTTGGCGGAATCCATCGACAGACGATTGATCAACCACGACTACCTCCGCGTACAAGGCGATTCTCCGGTTGATCTGGTGTTATCCCAAAAAGGTTCGTTCATCGTGTTTGGCAATAGGCAGGGGGAGGCGCTCGAGGTAACGCCCCAGGTCTTTTTCTCAAAGACGGGCACGCTCTTGAGGGAATTCTCGACACGAAGCGACCAGCACCGACTGTTCCGTCGATTCACCTTCTTCTCCCTCTTGATAGGCTTTCCCATTGTCCTGTATGCGTTCCTTTTTTCTTTGTTCCGTGCACTTATCGGACTTTTCCTGAGCATGCGAACCGCTTCCCTGTGCGCCTCGGTGCTCTGCTTGGCGATCGGCATAGCGCTGTTCGCCTTGTTCGTGCAAAGCAGGGTGAAGGGCGCCGCGGTGGAGGATATGGCTTCCGCCCTGGAATCCGAGCGATGGCAGGAGCGGGTGTCGGCATTAAAGCTCATAGACACGAGGGGCAAGGAGATAGGTGATTTTCGGGCCTATAGCAGGATGCTTACCAGCCCTCGTATACCCGTTCGCTACTGGTTGGCGAGATGCCTGGGGGTGAGCAGGCGCCCCGAGACCTATGATGATCTCGTGGAGCTTCTCGATGACCCCCACCCAAACGTGGTTTCAATGGCCTTGTACGCATTGGGCAGGAGGGGCGATACACGGGCGATCAGGGTGATCTTGGATGTCTTGGAGTCCTCCCGTGACTGGTATAACCAATGGTACGCCTATAAGGCGTTGAGAAGACTTGGATGGAAGCAAACCGGATTACCGCAACAAGCCTCATCATAGCTATTGGGGCAGTCCTTTGCATCGAGGCAGCCGCCGCAGGAATAGCCGGAAGGAGCCTGTTGCAGCCCATCGTTTTTCTGGGTGTAGTTCGCCTCACTGAAGCGGTTCTGCTCGTGGCAGCGGCTTATCTTTGGGGGAAGGGACTCTCATCGGTGGGATTGGCTCGATCCCATGC
>QMLW01000217.1 GCA_003646935.1 Deltaproteobacteria bacterium | reverse complement strand
CCCCGCCTTTGCCGAGATCTCAGGATACAGCATCGAGGAATTGCTAAACCTCCCACCGCACAAAGTGAGGGCAATGGTTCACCCCGATGACCGGGCACTTGTCTGGGGTCGCTTCCGTGATCGCTTAAAGGGCAAGGACATCCCCCCGCGCTATGAGTATAGAGCAATAAAAAAAGACGGGTCGGTGCTATGGCTGGAGATGATCGCCACTCGAATCGAATACAGGGGGAAGCCTGCTATTTACGGTGCTATAGTGGACATCACGGAGCGTAAGGAAGCCGAGGAAACGCTGCGGGAATCGGAGAACAACTACAAGGCCCTTACAGAAAGCTCCATTACAGGCATCTTCATCCACCAGGACGGTAGGTATGTGTTTGTCAATGATAGATTTGCGGAAATCCATGGCTATAAAAATGAAGAATTGCTTGGAAAAGACCACTTGACACTAATCCACCCGGATGAAAGGGAGATTATAAAACAAAAGAGAGAGAAAAGGCTGAAAGGACAAGCTGTTCCATCTCGGTATGAAGTCAAAAGGCTCAGAAAAGACGGACATACCATTTGGTGCGAGATGATGGTAACCGTTATCCCCTATAGAGGAAGGCCTGCCATAATGGGGAACCTGATAGATATTACAGACCGAAAGCGGGTGGAGCAAGCTTTGCGTGAAAATGAAAAGAAATACCGAACTATACTCGAAACTATCGAAGAGGGCTACTACGAGTCCGATACTGAAGGCAATTTCACCTTTTTTAATGATCCGCTCTGTGAAATGTTCGGGTATCCAGGTGACGAATTGCGTGGCCTGAACTACCGAAGATTGATGGAGGAAGAAAGCGCGAAAAAGGTTTATCAAATCTTTAATGAGGTATTTAAGACAGGCAAACCTTCTAAAGGATTTGACCATGAGGTCACAAGAAAGGATGGAGCAAGGAGATTTGTCGAAGTTTCGGCTTCCCTCAGGAAGGATCCAAAGGGCAAACCAATCGGATTTCGCGGAATTATTCGCGACGTGACTGATCGAAAACAGGCCGAGAAGGAGATTAATAGACGACAACAATACCTGGAATCCGTGCTCTATAGCGCTCCGGATGCGATAGTCACCCTTGATGCCTCACATCGCACTTTAGAGTGGAATCCTGGAGCCGAACAGATATTCGGTTACACCCGTGATGAGGTAGTAGGTAAAAATCTGGACGATCTTGTTACCCGTCCAAACGTGCTGGATGAGGCAAAAACACTTACCCAAAAGGTGCTCTCTGGAGAAAAGGTGCAACCCAGGGAAACTGTTCGATACCGGAAAGACGGAACAGAAGTGAACGTCATTGCAGGGGGTTCGCCCATCATCATAGATGGGGTGCTCCAGGGCGTTGTGGCGGTATATACAGACATCACCAAGCTCAAGAAGGCAGAGGAGGAAAAAAAGGCACTGGAGTCCCAGCTTCAATACGCCCAGAAGATGGAGGCAGTCGGGACTCTTGCAGGAGGTATCGCTCACAACTTCAACAATCTGCTCATGGGAATACAGGGAAATACCTCTCTGATGCTGCTGGAGACCGACCCCAGACATCCAAACTACGAACGCCTTAAGAGCATTGAAAAGGCGGTTCAGAGTGGAGCGAAACTGACCAGGCAATTGCTCGGCTATGCCAGGCGAGGAAGATATGAGGTCAAGGCCCTCAATGTGAACCGACTGGTAAGGGAAACATCTGAGACGTTTGCCGCCGCCAAGAGGGAGATAAGGGTTCATCTAGAACTCACTGATGACATCTGGGGAATACTGGCAGACCAGGGACAGATCGAGCAGGTACTCCTGAACCTCTATGTAAACGCTATAGATGCCATGCCCACGGGCGGGGATCTGGTCTTAAAGACTGAGAAGGTCACCCATCGGGATATGAAGGACAAGCCATATCAGGTGAAGCCAGGAAACTATGTCCTTATTACCGTGAGAGATACAGGAGTAGGCATGGATGAGAAGATCATTGAGCGCATCTTCGAGCCATTTTTCACCACCAAGGGCTTCACCAAGGGCACCGGCCTCGGCCTCGCCTCGGTCTATGGCATCGTCAAGGCTAACGGCGGCTACATTGACGTGAAGTCCAAAAAAGGCCAGGGAACCACCTTCAGCATATACCTGCCCGCATCAAGAAAGAAATTGAGAGAAGAACATGAGCGCTCTTCCGAGATTATAACCGGCACCGAGACCATACTTCTGGCAGACGATGAGAAGATGATCCTCGATGTAGGAACCCAGATCCTGGAAACCATGGGCTACACGGTTATGGTAGCGAGAGGCGGAAAAGAGGCGCTCGATATCTATGAAGAGAATATCGACACAATAGACCTGGTCATCCTCGATATGATTATGCCGGATATGGGAGGAGGTGAGGCCTTCGACAGGCTGAAGGAAATAAACCCTGGTGTAAAGGTGCTTCTCTCAAGCGGGTACAGTATCGATGGCAAGGCACAAGAGATCATGGCGAGAGGCTGCGGCGGTTTCATACAAAAGCCATTTAGCGTGGAGGACCTATCTCAAAAGATCAGGGAAATATTGGACCAGAGAAACTCATAATTCCATCTTTTAACACACCCCCATCATGGAGTAGCTACACGTTGCGCATTGCCCATTGGCTTTTTTTATCGTCCTGATCCGCTCACCAAGGCGCTCGGGATCTGCTCTGTATTCCTCGATAAAGCCCCTCAGATCATCGATCTCCTTGCTCGGATCCCCTCCATACGTTACCTCCACCAGTTTTCCCAGGGAGGTAAAGTAGAGGTATAATCCCTTGACCTTCGTCTTTTTCAGCTTCTCAATCACCATTCGATAACAGGCTAGCTGGAGGTCGAAGTAATGTTCCCTCGCAAAGCTGAAAGGATCAACATCCCGAGGCTCTCCCGTCTTCCAATCCAGAATAGCCCACCCATCGCGCTCCTTGTGCGTGAAGAGCTTATCGATCCTCCCCCGTAAGGTATACGCCCCCCCATTGAACACGAAGGGGAACTCGTTGTACTGGTCAACCCCAGCAAGATGCCGGAGGAGAACCTCATCGGTAATCGCGGTGTTAATCAAGTCCCGCACCCTGGCCCTAATCCTCTCAAGGACCTCCTTGTCAAGGAGCATAGTTTCCCTCATCTGGCCCAAAAAGGCGGAGAAGACCGCATCCAACAAGCCACGGTCAAGCCCCGACCCAAACACATGTCGCTCAAGGTAGGCATGCACCACGGTTCCGATGATCCTGGGCTCAATCGCTTCGCCCTCAATCTTGTCCTCCCACGTTTCATCCGGCAAGGCCTCTCCGGTTGCAAAGGAGAGATCCTCAGGGATATTCAATGTATACCGGTAGTAAAATCTCAGGGGGCACCGTTTGTACAGGGCAAGCGCTGTAGGGCTGAGCTGATGATGGGCTGGAATCTCTAGGGGAGCGGTAAGATCGAGCTCCTTTATGCGTTCGTCAATCTGCCCGAAATCTGCCTGTGTGAGCCTTGTCTCGGCGGAGCTGACGCCGGTGAATTGGAGAGGCTGCGGGTCTTCCCATATGATACGGGGGCTGCCTTCCCCTTTCGGATACTGACCCACGATATTGTCCCTGAATGTAGGCCGTATATCCCAGATATCGTCCAGAAGCTCCAAGATTGGAGTCCCCTTCCTGTAGTCCCGGGAGTTCAAGGGACCTCCCCTGCCCTTTCCCGCTGCCATGTGCCCCGTGAGGATTAGGTGGTGCATAGCCCGCGTGCACCCAACGTAGAAGACTCTCCTGTTCTCGGCCACCTCCTCCAACAAATCCCTTGTCTCTAAGAGAATCGCGAGGGGGCTAAGCTGTTTTCCGTAGTCAGTGAGCGGGTATTCAACGCCAAATAGCGGGAGCAGGCCTTCGCGGTCATTCCAGGCCTCCTCGCCCAGCCCTTTTGTGGCATAGAGCCGTACGGGTTTGCCCGGCTTTTGCCCTGCGGGCAGCGACCTGTCCAGCTCGGGTATGATCACCATGGGGAACTCAAGGCCCTTTGCAGAATGGATCGTCATCAGATGTATGGGAATCCCCTGAGGTACTTCCACGAGCGCCTCCCCTTCCTCATCGGCCTCCTCTGCCATCCTGGTGCAATAGGAGACGAAATCCGGCAGCGCCCCGCTTCCCTCCGCCTCAAACTGCCGTGCGATCTCTATCAACTTCTCCAGATTTGCCATCCTCTGAATCCTGTTCGGGTGAGCGGATAAGGTTGCTATAAAACCCCTTTCTCGCATCACGATCCGTATCAACTCGGGTATCGTTACATGGGCCGCCAATTTCCTCCATCTGGTGAGCTGCTCTCCAATATTTCTCAGGTATGGGTTGGTCGAGCTGAGAAATCGCTGGGAAATGGGCCTCTCGTCGGTGAAGAAATCAAATACCTCGGGATCGGTGAGCCCGAATAGGGGGCCTCTGAGCGCTGCGAGAAGGGAAATCATTCGAGCTTCGTCCACGAGATACTGCAGGAATTGTACCATCTCCATGACCTCTTCACTTCGATAGAATCCCCTACCCTTGTTCACCATAAAGGGCAGGACCGCCTCCCTGAAGATCGTCTCGAAGGTCTTTATGTGCGTGTAGGCGAAAAAGAGGATGCCGATCGCCGTCTCTCCCCGCTCTATCCTTTCACGGATCGATCCATAGACCTCATATTCGGTCACATCTTTACCTCTCCTGCCCATAATCCTCTGAATGATCTCAGCGATGAGCGTGGCCTCCCTCTCGGGTTTGCCCAATCGCTCCGGGGAAGAGGATCTGCCTTTTGTCTGCGGAATGAGGTAAAAGGCCACCGTTCCCCTCT